>CANJKQ010000001.1 GCA_947474905.1 Pseudomonadota bacterium
CAGGGTCAGCGCGACACAAATGCAAGCGAGGGCCACTACAGCCGTGCCAGACAAGATGCGTGTCGCAACGAGAATGACCGCTGTGTAGAATACGGCCGCTGCGATGGCGTAGTCCGTGACCGTGTCGGCGATAAAAATGCCGGCCATCGCAACGCCCATCGCGATCAACGTCAGCGCCGATCCGGGACGTATATCATTGGCGACCTTGAGCATTGTTCACCTTCTCGATCAACTTACCTACTTCCAATATTCTTCCCTGAAGAATCTACTCCGCCGTGTACCTAGATAACTATTGCTTCCTGGTCACTCGCCCGGCTCGAACCGCCACCGAGCAGATGTTACCAGCGGCTCCAGACTGAGACGACCGATAATCTGTTCCAAAAGGCGATCCTGCCGAGTGTCGGCTCGCACTGTCGCGCTCACCTGGACTCGGTTTGTGTCCTCGATATTCGTGCTTTCGAGGTCGCGGATGTGCAGCGCACCGGCGAGATCGCGAAGAAGAAGCGCCCGAACATGCGCCTCAGCCTCTCCATGGCAGATGATGCTGATTGCATATGCACTGTCCAACTGGCTTGCGGCGAATGACTGGCGCTCAACGAGGCGCACGAGCGGGCGCAGAACTCCGTTGACGGCGATGACGAACGTGGTCGCAATCAATGCATGAAAGAAAAATCCGGCCCCACACAGCGCGCCGATCGCGGCGGAGCACCACAGCGTCGCCGCCGTGTTGAGCCCGCGCACATTCAACCCTTCCTTGAAGATGATGCCGGCGCCCATAAAGCCGATACCGGAAACAATCTGGGCTGCAACGCGCGTCGGGCTCGCCTCGCCGGGAAACAGCCCGGCAAAGAGGACGAAGATGGCCGCGCCGAGCGCGACGAGGGTATTGGTTCGCAGCCCGGCCAGGCGCTGGCGCCATTGCCGCTCGAAGCCGATCAAGCCGCCAAGAAGGAATGCGCCCCCGAGCGTGAGTGCGGTGTGGCCAAGGCTTTGCCAATCCATCTGAATGTGTTCCCATCTCGTTGCGTCGGTCGCGCCCTCCCGACGCGCAAGCCCGCGCTATTGCTGAAATTGCCACTCCATTCGCTGTCAGAATTCGGCGTGGGCGCGAAGCGACAGAATCGAGGCTGGTCCGCGGTCGGCGTTGTAGGCGGGGTTTGCAACAAACTGATAGTCGAAGGTGACGGTGCTCCAGCCGTTGACCCGCAAGGCGTAATACGCCTCGACAATCGACTCGTGGCCGTAGCGCAGTCGCCCATCACCGATCAGCAACCCCGTGCCTCCGGCAGCGAGGAAGTTACGATGTGCACTTGAGAGGCCGTTGACCGCAGCACCGACCCCGATCGTGTCCGCAGGCCGTCCCCATGCAGAACCCTTTAGGGAGAAACCACCGGAAATGCTGCGATCGATGTCCGTGAATGAGAGGATTTCGGTGCGGCCGTCGTTCCAGCTTGCACGGGCGAAAAGCCCGAGGTCAGTTGTCAAAGCCTGTTCGATATTTCCATAAAAGCCGTACTTATTCTGATTACGGCGCAGGGCCGTCATCGCATCGTTGATATCTGTTTGAGGGCTCGCTTGCGCGAGGTTGATAGCGTCGCGATACGCGCCGGTGTAACCACGGTTGATGAAAGCCCCGATCCGAACCTTTCCCGGCTGCCCGAACAGGCTGTGCCGTTCCTCGAATTCGACGGCGCCACCGCCGCCCCCATTGAAGACCAAAACATCACTGTTCGGCTCCCTGGGCACTTGGAAAGCCCCGGCTCGCACAGCCCAATCCTTACGATTCAGCTCGATGACCGCGCCGCGCGTCATGCCGGGAAGGTCGGCGGGGAAGTCATAGGCCCCCGACGACCAGATTGCCCAATTCATGAAATCCGCGCGCGGATCCTTGGCATAGGCATTCGCGTCGAAGAAATCGCCAACCGCGAAACGGCCAACCGTGACGGTGACGCGATCGATGTCGCGTCGCCCCGCCAGTTGCAGGGGGCCGTCTGCGACATCCTCCTGCTCGCCACCAAGACCGAATGTCTGCTGAAGATAGTAGCGCTGTGGCCGAAATTTCGGAAATTCCGCGCCGCCTTTTTGCGCTTCTCCATTTGGAAAGCCTGCGAGTCCGAGCGTCCCATTCAGCCCGAAGCCTTGGGCTAGCTCGGGATTGAAATAGAACGCACCACCGTCCCAAAGCCGCACGCCAAGAAATGCGTCCGCGGTCCACGTCTCACGAACTTGCCCACCACCGGGCAGGCTGGCGCTGGAAGCGTAGGGGGAACGAATCGCGGGATAGCCCTGGGCGATGAATGTGGTCTGGCCATGAATATTCCAGTCCGGCGACATTTCGACAGTTGCCGATGGTCTTGTGAGTGTCGAGGCCACATCGCCCAGTCGGTAGTTCAGGCCAAGCGTGAACCTCTGGGTTCGGGGATGGACGGACACATCGCGCAGTCCGGCACCATCGAGTCGATAGGTCGAGGAAGCCAGATCCAGGTAGTCGTACTGGACGCGCGCCGTCCATGGTCCGCCCAGGGCCATTTCGACACCTGCGCCTGCCGTCCACCCAGCGTGCCAGCGCCCCAGTTTTGACAAAACGCTGCCGTCATCGCCATTGATGTCGACGCTCGTTCGTGCCCAAGCGAGGCCCCCCGTTGCATAGGGGAGGAATGGGCCAAAAGCATAGCCGATCCTGCCACGCACCGTCCCCACGACATCCAGGGATGTGTTGAAGGCAGCCGGTATCCGTCGCGTCTCATCGGGCGGGCTCACAAAAGTGACATCGGCTTCCGCGCCGAGCACCCAACGATCGCTGGCCTGAAAGTTGTAGCCTCCCTGAACGCCGCCGATCATCCCAGTCACCGTAGGCGGCAGGCCAACGGACTGATTCAGGACCGCGTTCGTTCCCGGGCCAAGGCTGCCAGCCCCGAAACCGGTGTGTCGCCAAAATAGGCGCCCGACCAGTCGGACCCGTCCGATTCCACCTTATTGTCACGCGAGGCCCCCGGTGCCTTCGTTGGCACCGCCAGGATGGGTTGCGGTCCACTAGTGTTGAGCCGTGCCGCATCCGGATGGCCGGGAGTCGTTTGAAGCTCTTGCGCGTGCGCTTTGGTTACCTGAAGAACCGCTACAAGACCGAGCGCCAGCAAGTAGAAAGCGATCACCATCAGTCGGCAAAAAAGAACCCGACGACGCCTGAAAACCTTCAGTCCAGTGATGATAGTGAAATTGGGAAGTCCGTGGGTCGTAAAATAAGTCATGGGCCACTCCTGGCGTCGGGTTGCGAGAGCGCCCAGCGCCAATAGCCGCGAGCTGCCCTCCTAGTTTTCTGGTGAAATCAAACGGCGCGAGTTGTTGGTCGCGCCGCGACTAGATGGGTCGTCCATTTGAAGCTCCTTGCTGATCGAAGTCCGGTTCAGGTTCGGGCCTCGTGCTTTGTTTCCACGCAAGCGACCGTCTTGCGCTTGTGTGGCTCACCAACGGGAATGCCGCATTCGCGATATCGCCGCTCTGTTCAACCGTGCGCCGCAACGCAGCAGGAATCTGAGCTTGGAACCGTCCAGCAGGCGGCGACGAGCAAGGTGGACGGCTGCATGCGTCAAGAACATCGCCAAAACCGCCAAAGCCCAGCACACACGTCTGTTCAACCGATTCCGAAGCGACGACCTGGTATCGCCGGGCTCGCGATTGTGGGGCGGACGCGGCACTTGTCGCCTCGGCGGTGGCGGCCCTTGTCGCGGACAGTCTCCGGACTGCGGCGGCGCAAATCTCAGGATCAACGGTGATGTGGACATGATCAGGACCTCTCATGCGCTTGGCCGTCAGAACCATTGTCCGAACCGGCGGATGTAGACGGTCTTCATCAGTTGAGCGACGAGGCAGTAGCAGAGCAGCGTTCCGGCCAGCCACGGGAAGTAAGCGATAGGCAGGGGCTGCAATCCGATGGCTGCTCCCAGCGGAGAGAACGGCAAATAGATCCCCAGTACGCAGATGACGCTCGACATCAGCAATACCGGCAAAGCCGCTGTGCTGTTGACGAAGGGAATCTTCTGGGTACGCAGCATATGGACCACGAGCGTTTGAGAAAGCAGGCCCTCGATGAACCAGCCCGACTGAAAGAGCGATTGATGCTCCGGGCTATTGGCGGCAAAGACGAACCACATCAGAGCGAACGTCGTGATGTCGAAGATCGAGGACGTCGGCCCGATCCAGATCATGAAACGACCGATGTTCTTGGCATCCCACTTCCGCGGTTTGCTGAGAAACTCCTTGTCCATGTGATCCCAAGGCAGCGCCAATTGGGAAATGTCGTACATCAGGTTTTGCACGAGCAAATGGATCGACAGCATCGGCAGGAACGGAATGAATGCGCTCGCCACCAGCACCGAAAACACGTTTCCGAAATTGGAGCTGGCGGTCATGTTGAGGTATTTCATGATGTTGCCGAAGGTTTCGCGCCCCTTCAGCACACCCTCCTCAAGAACCATCAGGCTCTTCTCGAGCAAGATGATATCGGCCGACTCCTTCGCAATATCGGCGCCGCTATCGACGGAAATGCCGACATCGGCATCGCGCAGCGCCGGGGCGTCATTGATGCCGTCACCGAGAAATCCGACGGTATGACCGTTAGCCTGAAGCGCCTGCAATACACGCGACTTCTGGAGCGGAGTGAGCTTCGCGAAGATCGTCCGTTCCTCGACCAAAACGCGAAGTGCGGTGTCGTCCAATTTTTCTATGTCGCGCCCGAGTACGGCTTGGCCCGGTTCAAGCCCTACTTCACGGCAGATCTTGGCACTCACGACCGCATTGTCGCCCGTAAGAACCTTGACCTTGACGCCATGCTCCGCGAGCGCAGCGATTGCTGGTCCAGCCGTCTCCTTTGGCGGGTCGAGAAAAGTAAGGAACCCCTGAATCGTGAGATCGGCTTCGTCCGCGATGGCATAATGCGTCTTGGTGTCGGACGGCACAAACCCTCGGGTGGCGACGACCAGCACACGGAATCCGTCCTCGTTGTACGCCCGAGCCATCGCAGCCAGATTCTTGCGCTCAACGTCACCAAGGCGGATCAGATCTTTGCCGCTTCTGACGTGCGTAGAGATCGACAGCATCTCCTCAACCGCGCCCTTGCAGATGAGCAATTGATCTCCGTCCTCGCCCTCGACGACCACTGAGAGTCGGCGGCGCACGAAGTCGAACGGAAGTTCATCGACTTTCCGGTAGCACGCGGCCGTGTTCGTGATGGCTGGCTCCGCCCCGGCGAATCGCACGACGGCCTGATCCATCAGGTTCTTCACGCCGCTCTGGTGGTAGCTGTTCAACCAGCCCAGCCGGAGAACGTCAGTGTTGGGTTGCCCGGTAACGTCGACGTGGTGCTCCAGAATGATCTTGTCCTGAGTCAACGTGCCGGTCTTGTCCGTGCAGAGAACATCCATCGCGCCGAAGTTCTGAATGGCGTTGAGTCGCTTCACGACGACTTTGCGACGCGCCATCGCAACGGCGCCCTTCGCGAGGTTCGAGGAAACGATCATCGGCAGCATTTCGGGGGTAAGTCCGACGGCGACGGTAAGGCCGAACAACAGCGCTTCCACCCAGTCGCCTTTGGTCAGGCCGTTGATGACAAAGACGACAGGAACCATGACGAGCATGAAGCGGATGAGCAGCCAGCTCACACTGTTGATGCCGCGATCGAACGCCGTTTGAGCGCGCGATCCGACGATCGCCTTGGCCAACGATCCGAAATAGGTACGAGCACCCGTGGCAACGACAAGCGCGGTCGCCGTGCCGCTCACGACGTTGGTGCCCATGAAGCAGACGTTGGGCATGTCGAGCGCGTTCATTTCGCTGGACGCTACGCTCGCCGCGGACTTCTCGGCGACAGATCCGAGCGTGTCATACTTCTCAACGGGGATGGCCTCGCCGGTGAGCACTGCCTGGCTCACAAACAGATCGCGGGATTCGATCAGCCTCACGTCTGCCGGGATCATATCCCCTGCTGAAAGACGCACGATGTCGCCGGCGACGATCTCTCGCATCGGGATTTCGAATGCTTCGGGATTTGACGTTGCCGATCCTCGACGAAGAACCGTCGCCGTCGTGCGGACCATCGCCTTCAGAGCTTCGGCCGCAGCGCTCGATCGGTACTCCTGAATGAAGCGCATCAAGGCGCTGGCAAGCACCATCACGATGATGATGGTGACTTTTGTCGGATCCGCATCCTCGCCATGTTGAAGCGGAAGCCAGATGTCCGTTACGGCGCTGATCCCAGCCAGGATCAGCAACACTGCAATGAACGGATTCTTGAAAGCGCCAAAAAATTGAACAACCGCTGGCGGGCGTCGCTCTTGCGCAACCTCATTGGGGCCGTCTTTTGCCAGCCGTTCGATCGCATCTCGGGCAATCAGGCCGTTGCGGGCGCCTTTGACGTTTTCGAAGGTGTCGTCCAACCCATTCTGGGCTTCACGGACCGCCTTCATCGACAGCTTGCGTTCGTCTTTTCCGCGCGGCTTGAGAGCCGCCTTGAGGATGGGGGCATTCATTGGATGAATCTCCTGCCGCAAGCGCCAAGACCATGCGCTTCTCGGCACGGTCTTCGGCGCTTGGGGTCTTGGTCGGCTGAGGGGGTAATGACACCGATGGGTCTTCACGACGCTCGGCATTCGGACCGCGCTTGAGCAGCGCAGCCGCTCTTCACCAGGGAGGGTCCGCACCTTCGCGCGGCCGGGCGATTCTGCGCGAGTACGGATTGCCCCCCCGGCGGGGGTGAAGCCCGTCCAGGCCGGCGGACACCAGAACCATCGCCGTGCTGGCCTTATGCAGCGTGAGGGAATGCATCACACGCCTCACGCCGCAAAGCGACCATGCTGGTAAACAGTAAGCAGGAGTCCGGCGCGCTCGATCAATCGGCGCAACCTGCCGCCCGTGTCTGGTTCGGCGTCAAGCATCCAGATGCATTCGAGTCGACCGGTCTCGCCATTGACACGCCACGCCGCGACCAGTCGAATCCGGTTCGTGCGGGGAGACTTCGTGAAGGGACGGTCACGCTCGCATCGCGGGTCGGCGAATGCGGGATTGTGTTTCGGCGAGGCGATCCGCGAAACGCGGAGCGAAGCCGGCAGAGTAAAAAATTGGAGAGTCATGTCTCACCTCCGTGACGAGCCGCTCGGCCGTCACAGGCGAGACTGATGATTCAGACTCGCGAGAACGACCTGAGCGGCACGCTTGCTCGACTACTGTCGCTTGGCATTGCTCGTTGATCCTCATGCGTCGGCAGCGGGTTGGAGCCGCTAGATGACATTGGCTGGATATCACCGTCATTCCTTGAGTGACAGTGTCTTGGGGGGTTAGTCCGATATACAAAATAATATCCGAGATATACCATCGTATATCGTAAAGTCTTCGGCGATAACTACCTGCGCAATATCAAGCCGCTTAGACTCACCGGACACGGGCGCGTCGACTTCAATAGCGATGTGATCGCTCTGATTTATTTCGATCCGAGGTCTAGTGTGGGTATCGATATGGTTCTTGTCGAGCGCATCGTCGCGCGAAGCCCTCGTCTTCGGCGATTGCTTTATTCGTTGTCCTTAACCTTTCTGAAAGCGGCGTTTCGGTTTCGCCGCACGGGCTTGGATGCCTTTGCCCGACCGACATTGCGTTTATCGCAGTGTCTCTTTCGTACTGCCTCTTCGCGGATACGACGTCGTTATGCAGCCGAGCCGAAAATGACGTCGGACTCGCGCTTTGTGCTCCGTCGCCTTTCTCTCAAACTTTTGATCGTGCTGATCTTTGCCGTTGCTCAAAGCCCGCTGCCCTGGGGGTTCGGGAAAGCGCTTACGATGATGCTGTTTATGAGCGCGGCTATCAGTTGTGCCTTGGCCCTCATGAACCACCAACGATTCAGATTGGGAGTCTTGAGCTACTGGGACGAATCTTTGGCCTTTGTCCTGCTCGGCCAAACCGCGCGGATGGTGTTTCTACGTTGAAGTATTGCGAGTGCGCTATGCCGGGGGCTCTCGTCTTCAAAATACTCGCCAATAACCTGCCACGCGACACGGGAATCGCGAAGGTGGCCGTCGAGGCGAGACGCGGGGCAGCGACAACCGCCTGCGGCGTCGTTTGGTGTTGGTTATGACGGAGCGTCGCACCACTCGCCGTCGCCGCACGCTGTTGACGGGGAAGATCATTCTCAATCAGCGATCGTCCGTGATAAGTTGCGTTGTCCGAAACTTGTCGGACACAGGCGCCTGCCTCGAAGTTCCTGCTGCCCTGAACATTCCGGATGCCTTCGAGCTGAAAATAGAACCTGGCGGCGCTTGCTCGCAGTGTCGAATAGTCTGGCGGAGCGCTACGCGCATCGGCGTGGCGTTCGATTGACTCAAAGTTAGAACGCGCCTTCACTTTCAAGGGCGAGTGTAAAGGCGCTGGCCCGAATTGCTGCCGCGCGCACGGCGCTGCAGGCGTGCCGGCTGATATGGCCGGACGGCGGGCTACAGAAATAACAAGGACAATGTGTGGGGGAAAGAGCCAATCTCACAAGGAGAATGGCGCCCCGCGCCAGATAAACATAACGAATACATCTCGCCGTTTGCCCTACGATAAAGTCGCCGTCGGACGCCGGTTGCCGCCGCCCGCAGCGCTATTCCGCCGCGGATCGTTCGCTGGGCGTTGGACAGTCCATTCTCAGCCGGACAGGTCGGGTTACTCAATCGCATTTCGGTCGTTGGCTTCCGACCAGACCTCAGCCGCTCCCATCTCATCCAAGAGGTGTCCGGCCCCTCCGAGGCTGCCGGCCACGCTGTTCGCAGCGGACAATCAGCATAGCGATGCAATTTAAGCCATTCAGGGCGATGACTAAAATTTCCTGAAACCGGTCATTGATCGTGTAACGGCCCGAGCGCCTACAAATCACACAGCAGTACCAACCAAGCGGCCGATACCCGCGGTCAGTGCCATCGCCAGCGCGCCCCAGAAAGTGACACGGATCGTCGCGACCCAAACCGGAGCGCCGCCGGTCCGGGCGCCGACCGCTCCTAAGAGGGCGAGGAACAGCAGTGAAGCGATTGCCTCGATCACGATCAACAGGCCGGCGGGCGCGAACACCACCAACGCGAGCGGGAGCACTGCACCAGCGGAAAAGGTCGCCGCTGATGTAAGTGCCGCCTGGATTGGGCGGGCAACCGTCATGTCCGAAATCCCGAGTTCGTCATGCGCATGGGCCGCCAAGGCATCCTTGGACATCAGCTGACGCGCGACCGCGTCGGCCGTAGTGCGATCCACGCCTCGTGCGACATAGATCGCCGCGAGCTCATCGATCTCGGCATCCACATCGCCCACCAGCTCCGCCCGCTCCCGGGCAAGTTCGGCCTTTTCGGTGTCGGACTGCGAACTGACGGAGACGTATTCACCCGCCGCCATCGACATAGCGCCGGCGACCAGCCCGGCCGTGCCGGCAATCAAAATGTCCGAGGGCTTGGCAGCCGCCGCGGCGACGCCGATGATGAGGCTCGCCGTGGAAACGATACCGTCATTGGCGCCGAGCACGGCGGCCCTCAGCCAGCCGATTCTGGAGACAAGGTGGCGTTCTCTGTGAAATGCTAGACGAGTCAACGTGCGTTTCCTCTTCGATCGGCTTTTGGGTTAATCACGATCGCCACGATCGAAGCCCTCGCCAGCTTCGGCGCGAACGCCCGGTGTATATGCCGCAGGATCCGCCGCCATGATGGAATAGGCAGCGAGGCCGACCGCAATACCTGCCACAGGCACAGCCAATGGCATCGGCGGATGCGCGTCGGCAACGTCGGGGTGCAGGTCGGCGCGCTTCCGGCCAGTGATGAACGCAGTGATGAGGTTCTCCCGCGTCAGCATCGACATCGCAATCACGGCGAACACGTGCACCGCGACCAACGCGAGCAAGGCGTTGGCAAACGCTTCATGCAGCCCTTCGCCAGCGTCGCCGTTTGTCCGTACCCCGGAATATATGACTGATGCTACGACCGTGAGCAGAGCAATGACTGCGATCCCACCCAGCGGGTTGTGGCCGACCGATCGATCTCGAACAGATGAGGTCAGCGACGTCAGATGATGTCCGATTTGCCAAGGTTTGAGAAATTGAGCGAAGCGCGCGTGCTCACCGCCCACAAAACCCCAGACGACCCGGAACACGATGAGGATGGCGGCGACCCAGCCCGCCGTGACGTGCCATGATGCGAGCGCACTTTCTTCCTCGGCCGACAAAAAGGCGACGAGGACTGTCGCTACAAGCAACCAGTGGAAGATGCGGATTGGAAGGTCCCAAACTCGTATCGTTCTCGAGGTCGTAGGCGTCGCTGCTGCGGTGTTGTCCATGATCGTCTCCTTCCCGAGACGTCACTGCACCTCAGTCCTGACGAATGCCTGACGGGTCGGCGCAGGCAGATCGGTGCGTCTCAGAATCAGGGCGCGAGATTGAGCTGGACGCGAAACAGAGCACCACCACCCGCCGCGTTTTCGACGGTGACCGTTCCGCCATGCGCCTCAGCCAGCCGCTGAACGATGCCGAGCCCAAGTCCCGCTCCGTCAGAGCTGCGGCGATCCTTGCGCCAGAAGCGGTCGAAGACGTGAGGAAGGTCGACCTCCGCGATCCCCGGCCCGTAATCACGGACTGCCAGCTGTGGGCCGGGTCCCGCGGTCACGTCGATGGGCGTGACGCCGGGCGCGTGTGACAGCGCGTTGTCGATCAGGTTGCGATAGATGCGAAAGATCGCTTCGGGGTGCCCCATCGCCGCGGTGTCCCCGAAGCTCTCGAAGCGGAGATCACGCTGCGCGGCGAACACCTTGGGCGCCATCGCGGCCACGACGTCTCGGCCGATGTCGGCGAGATCGACGGCCACGTGGCCATCCACGGCCAGCGCGTCGGCCTGGGCGAGATCGAGCATCTGTTCGACAAGGCGGGTCAGGTGTCGCGCATCGGCTCGCAGTTCGTCCCGCTGCCTGCCTGCGGGGAGCCGGTCGAGCGATAGTTGCATGATCGACAACGGCGTGCGCAGCTCATGCGCGGCGTTGGCGGTGAACTCCCGCAGGGTCGCCATCGCTGCATCGAGCCGGCCGAGCGCCCGATTGACGGCACTGACGAGCGTATTGACCTCTCGCGGCTCACTCGGCTCGGAAAGGCGAAGCAGGGTGTTGTCGGGTTTCAGCGCGTCCACTTCGCGCTCGGCATGGCGAAGCGGTTGGAGCACGCGGCGGACGGCGAAGGCGTTGAACAGCGACAGCGGGATCAGCGGCAGCATTACGTGCTGGATGATTTCGTTCACGATCACCGGCACATAGGGGCGGATGCCGTCGCCCTCGAACTGCATCGCCAGCCATCGCCGCTCGTTGCCGCGATCGATCGCGCGAACGCCCGATATCCGATAGCCGCCAGGAACCTGTTCGCGCCGCGTCCAGTCGACCAGGGTCGAAGCGCCGTCGATCCCGGTTTCCCCTACCCGCCGGAGTTCGGGCGATCCCGGTTCGACATAGCGCGCGGACCAGGATTCGGCCCCCGGCGGTCCGGCCAGCAGGTCGGGTGACAGCACGCCGCCTGCCTGAGCCTTTGCCGCTTCAAGCGTCAGCAGTTCCTGCGCGAGCGATTCGGGCTGGCGACTGTAGGTGAACACGACGATCCCGACGTCGAGCGCTGCGAACAGCAGCGTGAACGCCGCCAGACGCGCCGCGATCTGTCGGAACAGCGTAGGGGGCCGTCGCCCCGGCCGGACGGTGCCCGTCCTACTCACGGGATACGCTCGGCGCGAACAGTGCATAGCCGACGCCGTGCACGGTGCGGACCTGCACGTCCGCCCCGGCGGCCGTCAGGCGCTTGCGCAGCCGCGATACCGCTGCTTCCAACGCGTTGGGCGTCACCTCGGCATCCATCGCATAAAGCGTGTTCTCAAGCGCCGGCTTGGCGACGACGTGTCCGGCGCGGCGGAGCAGAACCTCGAGCAGGTTGATCTCCCGCGGCGTCGCGTCGATCGCTGCGCCGCCCACCTCGGCCGACCGCGAGGCACAATCGAGCACGACGTTGCCCGCGGCGAGCTGGGTGCCGAGCGACGCCCCGGGCCGTCGCAGCAGGGCACGGCACCGCGCCGCGAGTTCCGGGATCTGGAACGGTTTCACCAGATAGTCGTCGGCGCCCGCGTCCAGTCCGGTGACGCGATCGTCGAGGCCGCTCCGCGCGGTCAGGACAAGGATCGGCGTCGCATTCTTGTCTCGGCGGGAGCGGCGGACGATGTCCAGGCCGTCTCCGTCGGGCAGACCGAGGTCGACCAGCAGCAGATCATATGTCGCCACCTTCATCGCCAGATCGGCGTCCTCGACGGTCTCGACCCAATCGACCGCAAAACCCTGGGGGATCAGACCCTCGCGAACGAGGCTGCCGAGCCGGGCGTTGTCCTCAATCAGGAGCAGGCGCATGGTCGATGTCGGTCCCCGTTGGTGCGCGTTTGTAGCCGGTGACCATCGCCAGCGGCAGGTTTTCGCGGTGCCGCACGCTTTCAACGATCGCGCCGATGACATGCAACGCCACCGCGCCGATCAGAACATTGGCAGCGGTTTCGTGCAACGTCTCCACCCAGCCTACACCCCAGAACCGGTCGAGCCCCATCATCCATCCGCTGGTACCCACCGTCGCCAGCAGGACAAGAAGGACGACGATCATCGCACCTCCGGCCGGGTTGTGCCCGATGTAGCGCGGCTCGCGCCGGGCGGCCATCGCGCGGAAATAGCGCAGCAACTCGAACGGGCTGGGCACGAAGCTGGCGAACCGGGCGTGACGCCGGCCGATGACGCCCCAGATCAGCCGGATCGCCAGCGCCGTGACGACTGCGTAGCCGACATAGATATGCGGCGTTTCCTCGTGCTTCAGGAACGTCAGGTTGGCGATGACGCCTCCGGCCACGGTCCAGTGGAAGAGGCGGACGATCGGGTCCCAGACCTTGACCCTGCCGCGGCTGCGAGCAGGGTCTTGGGAAGGAGCCGCTGGAGCGACGTGGTCCATCGTCAATCGACGTTGTTCTGAACGACCGCACCATTCACCGGGTTGAAATAGACCTCGGCGCGCTTGCCGTCCTTGGTGTGGGCGTAGATCTCGTAACAGCTGC
This sequence comes from Pseudomonadota bacterium, assembly GCA_947474905.1. The sequence continues at coordinate 13,107 of CANJKQ010000001.1, forward strand.
CGGACACCTGGAAGACCTTGACGTCGCGATAGCCCATCTTGGCGACGCGGCCTTTCATCTGTGCCGGTGTCATCCATTTGGCCTGGGGTGCCTTCGTGCAGACGGGTGACGCCATCGCCATCGGCGCGGCTGCAACGGCGGCGAGAAAGGCTGCAACCTTCAGGGGGGCAAATCGGATCATCGAACGAACTCCTGTCAGAGGCGGGATAGCCTCGATGGCCCGGAGATCGCAGGAGCGCCTGACCGAAACCTGACGGCGCAGCGAGTTTTTCCGACGTCTTGAAAATGCGTTTCTGTCAGCCTGTCAGGTCGCCGTCAGGACCCGGGTCGATAGCGGGGCAGCCGCATTTCCGGCGGCAATGGAGAACTGACCATGATAAAGTCCTTGATCGTCGCCGCCGCTAGTGCCGCGACCATTTTCGCCGTCAGCGTGACCGCCGCGCCGTCGGCGCCGACCCGTCCGCTGGCCGCCAGCACGCGAGCGAACCTCGAAGCCGCAATGCACGGGGAGGCCTATGCCAACCTGAAGTATCTGCGGTATGCCGAGCAGGCGCAGGCGGCGGGCAAGCCCGAACTCGCCAAGCTCTTCCGCGCGTCGGCCAACGTCGAGGCCAACGAGCATTTCGATCGCGAAGCGCAGGCGTTGCGGCTCGGCAGCACCAATAGCGTGAACCTCGAGGACGCCATGAAGGGCGAGCACTACGAGAATGTCACGATGTACGTGAATTTCGCCAAGGAGGCGGAGGCGGCCGGCGACACCAAGGTGGCGCAGATGTTCCGCCAGATCGCGGTCGACGAGGGCACGCATTACGCCGCTTACAAGGCTGCCCTGGCAAAGCTCCCCCGTCGCTGAGCCAGCCGCAGGCGCCGGCCCCTCTATGCCCCCCGGCGGGCCGGCGCACGATCCAGCTATCAATATGTTTCGCGGATGAGCACCGCGCCGCCTAAGCCCATTCCGATCGGAGCCTCTTCCTGAATGAACGACCGGTTTCGCGGCGGAGCCAACGTGAACGAAAGTCCGATTTTTCGTTCGATCTCCCGAAGGTCGGCATTCTAATAGCGGCCAGAGTTTCGTGTTCAGGAAGTCAAAAAAATCCGCTCTTAAACACCGGGTTATGGCGGCGGCGAGTTGCTTCGTCGAAACGTCGGGACTCTGCCCACAAACCGACGTTGGACGGAGGGGCGACGTAGCGAATTCTGCAACGAACGCTACGCAAATTCCGCATCTGGCCGCCGCTGGCCGCTATCGCTGCGATCAGGATGTTGGCGCGCCCGACACGATTCGAACGTGTGGCCTCCACCTTCGGAGGGTGGCGCTCTATCCAGCTGAGCTACGGGCGCATCGATATTCAGATAATGTCCGAGATCGACCACGGTCAATCGCGAATTCTAGAATCGACATGGCTCAAACGACGCGGGCTAAAGCCTCGCCGATCATCGCCATTCGTACTCCACAACCTCCTTTCGGTTTGCTTCCGTGGTGCTTCCGCGACCTCGAATGCGATTTTCGTGCTTCCTTTGAGTTTCGCCAATCGCTTGGTTTAACTCATTTTTCTCGACACTCACCGTTACGAGCTTGACAGGAGCCTTGCCTTCGGAGGGCAGCGCTCTATCCAGCTGAGCTACGGGTGCATCGCCTGGGGACCAGCGCCTAGCAAAGCGGCGCGGGCTTTGCCAGTCGTTAAGTTGCCCGGGCACTGCCCAAGCGCGATCAACGATATTTCTTGTCGATCGTTACCGGCTGAAACTGGCCCAGCCCGCAGCTTGCACCGCCGACATCAGGCGGCGAGTGGAGCACCGTGATGATGTCGGTTGAACACAGCTCATTCTGGCTGGTCGCATAGCCAAATCGCTGCTCAAAGCCGAGTTCCGGGCACGAATAAGGCAAGCTGTTACGATAGACCTTGCCGCCGCTCATCACAAAATCGATCACCTGATTGCTGCGCACCCGGCTTTCGCGGATCTGGATGATCGGGATGCAGCTGACCGGCTTGCCGTCGGGCACCGCTTCGGGGATTTTCGGCGCGTCAGCAGCCGCAATCAGCACGAGCGGCGCGAGCAGCATCAGGGCGATGGGCTTAGGCATTGGCGGAGGCTCCCTTCGCTTTTGACGCGCGCGCGGGCGCGGGCGTCTTGGCCTTGAACGCACATAAATCGGCGACCGGACAGCGCCAGCATTCCGGCGACCGCGCTTTGCACACATATCGGCCAAGCAAGATTAACCAGTGATGAGCATGGACGCGGAACGGCGCGGGCGTCGCCTTGTCGAGCTTGAGTTCAACCGCGAGCGGTGTCTTGCCGCGGGCCAGGCCAGTGCGATTGCCGACGCGGAAGATATGGGTGTCGACCGCGAAAGTCTCCGCGCCATAGGCCACGTTCAGCACGACATTTGCGGTCTTGCGGCCGACCCCGGGCAGTTGCTCGAGCGCGTCGCGCGTCGTGGGAACCTCCCCGCCATATTGGTCGACCAGGATCTGGGAAAGCGCGATGACGTTCTTGGCCTTGGCATTGAACAGGCCGATGGTCTTGATGTGCTCCTTCAGCCCGTCTTCGCCAAGGACAAGCATCTCGGCGGGAGTCTTGACCTTCTCGAACAACCGGCGCGTCGCCTTATTGACTCCGACATCGGTCGATTGTGCGGAAAGCACGACCGCGACCAGCAATTGATAGACGTTGCCGTAAGCGAGTTCGGTTTCCGGATGGGGATTGTCGGCGGCAAGACGCGCATAAAACTCGATCACCTGCGCCTTGTTCATCGCGATTAAAGGCCAAGCACCTGGTTCATGTGATAACGCCCGGCGGGCTTGCCCGCGAGCCAGAGCGCGGCCGTAATCGCGCCATGGGCAAAGATCGCGCGGTCCTCGGCGCGATGGGTGAATTCCAGCCGCTCGCCATTGCCGGCAAAGATGACGCTATGATCACCGGCGACGGTGCCGCCGCGCAGCGAGGCAAGGCCGATCGTTCCGGTGGCGCGATCGCCCGACAAGCCGGCGCGACCGATAACGCCAAGCTCGCCCAGCGTCGCCCCCCGCCCAGCGGCGGCGGCTTCGCCCAGCATCAGCCCGGTGCCGGAGGGCGCGTCGATCTTGGCGCGGTGATGCATTTCGACGATTTCGATATCCCAATCGGGCGACAACCGCTGCGCCGCGTCGCGCACCAGCTTGGCAAGCAAGGTGACGCCAAGCGAGGTATTGCCCGTCTGCAAAACGGCAATATCGCGCGCCGCTTCTTCAACCAGAGCGAGGTTGGCGGCGCCAAGACCGGTGGTGCCGATCAGGATGGGCGTGCCGGCCGCGCGCGCTGCCGCAAGATTGGCAGCCAAGGCGCCCGGCACGGTAAAGTCGACCAGAACATCGGCCGCCTTGGCCAGCGCGGCAGGGTCGCCGCCAGCGTCGATCCCCCCCGCCAGCGTCGCGCCATAATCGCCGATCAACGCGGCGATGGCGCGCCCCATCCGCCCGGCGCTTCCCAATATGCCGATTGCGGTCATTGCCAGATTCGTCCCTGCTGCTTCCCGCGCCGATCCATGGCAGAAGGCGCGCCAGGGGAACAGGCCTCAACTGTCGCTGGCACCCAAAATGCTGCCCAAAATACCGCCAATTGCCGCGCCTGCCGCGCTGCCGCCCGCTAGGCCGCCGATCCCGGCGCCAATCCCGGCGCCGCGCGCCTCGCGATCGCCGGGCAAGTGCCGCGCGATTTCCTCGGCCAGGTTGAGAATGGGCATCGATTGCAGCCAGATTTTGCCGGGTCCGGTCAGTGTTGCGAGGAACAGCCCCTCGCCGCCGAACAGCACGTTGCGAAAGCCGCGCAGCATCTGGATGCTGGTCTGCACGCTTGGCTCCTGCATGCCGATATGGCCGGCATGGACGAGCAGTCGCTCCCCGGGGAGCAGGGTTTTTTCGACGACCTCACCCGACAAATCGAGGAACACGGTGCCCGGCCCGGTGACCTTCTGCAGGATAAACCCCTCGCCTGCGAACAGCCCGGCGCCAAAGCGCTGCTGAAACGCAATTTCCAGCTGCACCGACATTTCGGCGCACAGAAAGGTTTCCTTGCGGCAGATCAGCGATTGCTGCGGTTGCAGGTTGACCGCAATGATCTGCCCCGGAAAGCGCGGCGCAAAGGCGACATGGCCGGGGGCATCGGCGGTAAATTCGGTGACGAACAGGCTGCCGCCCGACA
>CANJKQ010000002.1 GCA_947474905.1 Pseudomonadota bacterium
GCCTGCTGATCGCGCTGGCATTTGTCGCACCCGCGGCGATCGCCGGCTTCCACGCCACGCATGGCATCGTGAAACACACCATGCCGTCGGAGACCTGGCAGCTCGTGTTCTCCGTCATCGGTGCGGTCGCGGTCGGCGTCACCGCGTTCGCGCGCGTCGCTGGGATGGCAAGCACCGGCCCGTCCAGCCAGGGCATTGCACCAGCCTGACACCACGACGGAACCGTCGCCGGGACGACCAGTCGGGGGTTTCAGCCCTCAGCGTTGTGCAGTTGGAGAGGGAGCCGCGTCACCGGAACCTGACTGAAGCCCATCGTGCGGCCGCCTCAACAGCGCCCGGATTTCTGCTCGGCGCCTCTGTGCGCGGGAACGGTGCAACACGAAGTCGAGGGCGTCATCTCCACTGGCCGACTTCGAAACGAAAGCTCGACCCTCGCCTGTACAAGGGGAGGACGGGTCGCAGATGATCTTCAGCTTGCGCCGTCTGCTGGTTGCGACCGGGTCGCCATGATCTTCCGTTCCTGATTGTCTCCAGACCGCTCCGAACGGCCTCTCCAATGGCCTGATCTGACCGAAGGACGGCTGCGCCTCGACCGCCTATGCCGCAACGGCGCGTCCCGACTTTCTTCCCCTGCCGGCCAAGGCCGTCATTCCTCGCGAAACAACAAAGTCGTTCCTGCCATCCTCCGCGTTGCTCCGGTCGCAAGCGATGCGGCGTCGGTCGCCTCCGGCCTGTCGATCGCCATCGAGGCCGCAATGGAGCGGTCCCGAAAACGAAACGGAGACTTACAATGGCGACCATCGGCACCTTCAAGAAGACCGGCTCGAACGAGTTCACCGGCGAAATCGTAACCCTCAGCGTCCAAGCCAAGGGCGTGCGCATCGTCCCCGACACCCGCGCCACCGGCGAGAACGCCCCCAGCCACCGGGTTCTGGTCGGCCGCGCGGAAATCGGCGCCGCCTGGTCCAAGCGCTCCAACGAGGGCCGCGACTATCTGGGCCTCAAGCTCGACGATCCGAGCTTCAACGCCCCCATCTACGCCAACCTCTTCGACGACGAGGACGGCGACACCCACTCGCTGATCTGGTCCCGCCCGACCCGCCGCGGCGACTGAGCCCCGAGCAAGGCCCCGGCCGAACAGGCCGGGGCCTTTCCACTGCTAGCGCGAATCACTTCGGCCGCCCGGCGAGGGCACCGCCAGCCCTGAGACGCCGATTACCCTCGCAATGGGCGCAAAGAACGACTATTATAGTCGTAGTTCTGGCAAGCGTGTGTCCGTCGGTGGGAGGTGATCATGCATGATCACCGCCCGACAATCGCGGGCCGCGCGCGCGTTGCTGGGGTGGACACAGGAGACGCTCGCTGACAAGGCCCGGACATCGCTAACCGCGCTCAAGCGCCTTGAGTCCGAAAGTGGACTAGAGGTGTACGAGTCGACGCGCGATCAGGTCCGAAGGGCGCTTGAAACAGCCGGTATCGTCCTGCTTTCCACCGACAAGGGCGAAGGAGTGCTGCTGCTCTATGAGCGGGACAACCGGCCGACGAGGCGTTAGCAGCGCCGTGATCGCGTGGCGCACACCATCCATCGCACGTTGTCACAGTAATGCCAGGCACGAGTATTAACGAATGCTTTCCGCGCGAATATAGTCGCCTGATGGAATCCGCGATGCCGCCGTTTCTCGACGCGCCCCCGATCAGCCAGACCCTCACGGCCTATGACCGCGAGCATATGGTTCTCTATCTGCGCCTGCTCGATTCCTCGCGCGACAGAGCTGATTGGCGCGAAGCCGTCCAGATCCTCTTTGGCCTCGATCCGGCACGTGAACCGCACCGGTGCCGCCAGATCCATGACACGCATCTCGCCCGCGCCCAGTGGATGACCGAGCACGGCTATCGAGACCTGGTACACTCGGCACAGTGATCGCCGCGATGCCTTTTCGGCACCACCCTTTGCCGGTCCTCTGACTTCCACTGAACAACCCAGCCGGGAATCCTGACTCTCCCACAAGTTCAACGACTAGGGAGGATCGTGATGACACCAGATGCTTCCGGCTGGCGCTCTTCGGAACGCTATGCCCATGTCGCCGACATGACCGCGTCCGACGTCGCGTGGGAATGGCTGCGTCGCAATGAATCCTACGATAGAGATTTTCAAGCGCTCAGCGACAACGAAAGCGAGTTGGGCGCGCTGACCGACAGGATCGGGCAGCGGTGGGGGTTGCGATTTCCCCGTAGACCCGATGCAGGCACCTCCCGAAGCGCGGGTGATCTGGCTTCCCCAGGAAGACACCAGCGCCATCGTTCTTGCCGCACCTCCCGATATTCCATCCGCAAGCGCTGACCCCCAGCCGACGATCGACGCCGCCATCGGCGTCGACGCCGGCGGCGAAACCCATCTGGTTTTCGATCTCGGCAACGGCCAGCGCGTAGCGCTTGTTCGTCCCTCCGCGACACGGCCCGCCAAACCTCTCGGCGCCTTCATCCCGCTCGGCCTGGAAGGCTTCGACCGGCTCGAATCGGTCGCCCGCTTGCTCGCCGCCCTTCATGGTCGCGCCATACCGCCCGACACCCGAGTGACACGGCAGCAACGTGCGCGGCTGTGCCGGATGCTGCAAGCTTTCGACGGTCATCGCGCGGGCGCGACCCAGCAAGAGATCGCGCAGGTCGTTTTTCGGATCGGCTCTCTTGGTCGCGACGACTGGCAGGCATCTTCCGCCCGCCACGCCACCAAGGCCCTGCTTCGAGATGCCCGAGCGATGATCGTGGGTGGGTATCGCGCGCTGCTTCGTCATCGCCGGCAATTCTAGCCGGCCTCCATTCGACGTTGGTGGGCGAATTTAGGCCCCCCTGAATTCGCCCTGCATCTCGCCGGTCCTGCTTCGCCAACGTGGCCTTCGTTACCCGCCGCTTCCCGGCGGTCCCAACGAACCCACGGAGGCCCTCTCATGCGACCTGATCTCGCCGTTCTCCCGCCGCGCTACCTGCGCACCAAGGAAGCCGCCGAATTCCTCAGCCTTTCGGCCCGCACCCTCGAAAAGCATCGGACTTACGGAACGGGTCCGGCCTATCGCAAGCTCGGCGGCCGCGTCGTCTATGCGGTCGACGATCTCGACGCCTGGGCCGAGCGCGGCGCCGTCACCTCCACCTCCGATCCGCGCGGCACCGTGCTTCCGGCCAAGCGCCATACGCCTGCGCCGCCGGCACATGCCGGACGATACGCGCGCTGACCACCCCCGGATTCCCGAATGGCGGCGCGACACCAATCCCTCTCGGAGCGCGGGCAGCTCGATCTGTTCCGTGCGCTCCCCGGCGAGTTCGCAGCCCGAGACGCGCAGGATCTCATGGCCTATCCGTTTTTCTCACTCTCCAAATCGCACCGCGTCGCGCCGATCGACTTCGCCGCCGGCGATGTGTCGATCCGCGTAGAGGCCGTACCCGATCACGGCATGGCGACCATTTGGGACGCCGACATCCTCATCTGGGCGGCGAGCCAAATCGTCGAGGCGCGTGACGCCGGCCTGCGCACGTCGCGCCTGATGGTCGCCACGCCCTATGAGATTCTCAAATTTATCGGCCGCGGCACGTCCTTACGCGACTATCAGCGCCTGAAGGCCGCGCTCGATCGCCTGCAATCGACGACAGTCAGCACCTCGATCCGGCAGCCCACCGAAGGCCGGCGTCACCGCTTCTCGTGGATCAACGAGTGGAAGGAGCGCACCGATCGCAACGGCAAGCCGGACGGGATCGAGATGATCGTCCCGGACTGGTTCTATCAGGCCGTTCTCGACGACGCGCTCGTGCTGACGATCGACCGGGCCTATTTCGATCTCACGGGCGGACTCGATCGCTGGCTCTATCGCCTGGTGCGCAAGCACGGCGGGCGCCAGCGCAATGGCTGGCGATTCGACTTTCGCCACCTCCACCAGAAGTCCGGCGCGTTGTCGCCGTTCAAACGCTTCGCCTTCGAGCTGCGCGACATCATCCGTCGCCAGCCGCTTCCCGGCTACACGCTGTTCCTGGAGATCGAGGCCGGCGGCCGGACGTTGCTCGCTTTCGAGCGGACGCCGCCCTGTGGAAAAGCTGTGAAAGGCTTCGTGCCATCGGGAACCCGAAAGCGCGTGCCATCAGGAACCGGCCCCTCGTGCCAACGGGAACCGAAACACGACCTAACCCACGACAGCAGAACCGAAAATCGCGCCGCTAACTTAGAATCTAACAGAGAATCTAACTTTGAAGAGCGCGCGCGCGAGGTGGAAAACCTCGTGCGGCAGACGGCGAACGCCCTCAGCGCCACCGGCAAACGGCGCTCCAGCAGCACCGCTCTCACCATCAGCGACGCAGCGGGAAATCATGCCTCCGTCGTTCCGCAGCTCCCCTTTGGTCCGCGTTCCGGAGGCTGCCGATGATCGTGGCTCTCCTCAACCAGAAGGGCGGCGTCGGCAAGACGACACTGGCGCTGCATCTCGCCGGCGAATGGGCCGGTAAGGGAAAGCGAGTCACGCTGGTCGATGCCGATCCGCAGGGGTCTGCGCTCGACTGGTCGCAGCAACGCGCCCGCGAGCACGCGCCGCGCCTGTTCGGAGTCGTCGGTCTGGCGCGCGACACGCTCCATCGCGAGGTTCCGGAGCTGGCTCGCGACGTCGATCATGTCGTCATCGACGGGCCGCCGCGTGTCGCCGGGCTGATGCGCTCCGCGCTCCTCGCCGCCGACCTGGTGTTGATCCCGGTGCAGCCGTCACCGCTCGACGGTTGGGCCTCGGCCGAGATGCTGGCGCTTCTGTCGGAAGCGCGCATCTTTCGGCCGGAGCTTCGCGCTCGCTTCGTCCTCAATCGCTGCGGCGCGCGCACCGTGATCGCCCGCGAGACGGCCGAGACGCTCGCCGACCACGATCCGCCAGTGCTGCGCACAGCGATCGGACAGCGCGTCATCTACGCCGACGCCGCGCAATCGGGCCGGCTCGCTTTCGAGATCGACGACGACGGACCCGCCGCGCGCGAGATCGCGGCGCTCGTCACCGAGCTCGAAAGGATCGCGCCATGAGCGAGCGATCCGAACGGCGCGGCTTTGCGGCACGTCCGACCAAACAAGAAGCCTGGATCAAGGCCGCCGATGCTCCCGCGGCGCGCGCGGCGGACGGTGAAGCCTTCACCGCCCGCATGACGATCGACGTCACGCCCGCCCTGCGCGGACGGATCAAGATCGCCGCCTTCCGGCGCGGCGTCACCGTTGCCGACATGCTGCGCGAGATGCTCGCGCGCGAATTCCCACCTATCGAAGGAGACCCCTCATGACCGGCGCCGCGGCCCCCCGTGTGCGCGGCGGCCCGACGCCGACCGCGCGCCAGCAAGACAATCTCACCCATGTCGAACTGACCTGGGTCGAGAAGAAGATCGAGAACTGGATCCGCTTTGGCGCGCACGCCCACGAACAGATTCTCGATCGCCGTCGGCGTGTCCTGTCTTTTCGTCCCGGCGCGGTCTTCGCCTTCGTGCGCTGGGCATCGAATGACTTCGGCACGACCATCTCGCGCATTGACATCGTGCGCTCGGTTGCGCGCGGCGAGGCGTACCAGACGCTGCCGTTCGTCCGTCCTGGCGGCGACATCCTGCTGAAGGTCGAGAGCTGGCCCAGGGTCGAGCGCGTGCTGCAGGCGATCGACGCCATCGAGCACATCGGCATCGATCCCGAAGCGGTCTCGCCCGATCATTGGCGTCACGTCCACAACCGGCTGACCGCCGGACATGAGCCGCGCACCTACACGCTCGACCATCATCGCGCGTTCTTGGCTCGCCGGAGGGCCGAGCCGTGAGCCGCGCTGCGCTTCTCCTCGCGACAACGCTCGCAGCGCTTGGCGTTGGCTATCCCGGCCTTACGCCGATGCCGATCAAGCTGATCTGGAACGCATCGGCGAGCGCGCCCATCGGCTTCTATTCAACCGACTTCGACGGGCCGTTCGACGTTACCGATCTCGTTGCGGTCGATGCGCCGGAGCCGCTCGCGACCTTCCTCGCCGAGCGCGGCTACCTGCCCAAGGGCGTGCCGCTGATGAAGCGCATCCTCGCCGTCTCCGGGCAGACCGTTTGCCGTTCGAACCTCACTATCACCGTCGATGGTGTGGAGGTCGGTGCGGCACTGGAGCGCGATCGCGCAGGCCGCGATCTTCCCGTCTGGCAAGGCTGCCGCCGGGTCCAGACTGGCGAAGTCTTCCTCATGAACTGGCAGGTCCGCGACAGCCTCGACGGCCGCTACTTCGGCTTGATCTCAACCGACCAGATCATCGGCCGTGCCGTCCCGCTGTGGACTGATGAAGACGGCACCGGCCGCTTCGAATGGCGTGCGCCGACACGCTGACCGCCTTCCCATTCGGCGGGAGCGGTGCTCGCCGATGGCTATCCCAATCCCACCGCGAAGGAAACTGACATGCCCCAGATTGGCGAATTCACGCGCGACGAGACCGGCTTCGTCGGGCATCTGACGACGCTGGTTTTGAACCAGGACGTCATAATCATCGCAGCCGAACCGACCGAGGTTGAGAACGCACCGCAGTATCGCGTGCATGTCTTCGACGGCATGAACAATGAGCCGGGCGCGGAGATCGGCGCCGGATGGAAACGCTCCGGCGAGAAGGCCGGCGAATACGTAGCGCTGCTGATCGACGATCCGACATTCCCGCACCCGATCCGCGCCAACCTCTTCCTCGACGACGATGCCGGCTCGGCCTGGTCGCTGCATTGGTCGCGTCCGCGCGATCGCGGCGAGAAGGACTGACCGATGCTTGGCTCTCGTCAACCGACGAGCCGTTCGATTGCGTCCGGGCCGCGCTGCGCTGCCCGGCGCATGGCTCTCCTTCTCCTTTCCGGCCTCACCCTCGCGAGCATCATGCCGGCGATCACGATGGCGAAGGACTTGGGCGCCGCTCAACCGTCGCCACGCGATCCCTATGGCGATTATATCGCCGAGGCTTCGCAGCGCTTCCGCGTTCCGATCGGATGGATCAGGGCGGTGATGCGTGCCGAAAGTGCAGGCGATCCACGCGTCCTTTCGCCGAAGGGCGCAATGGGCCTGATGCAGATCATGCCGCCGACCTGGGCAGGCTTGCGCCTTCGCCACCGTCTCGGCGCTGATCCTTACGATCCGCATGACAACATCATCGCCGGCGCCGGTTACATCCGCGAGCTGTTCGATCGCTACGGATCGCCCGGCTGGATCGCGGCCTACAATGCCGGTCCTGGTCGTTACGAGGACTCGCTGAAGGGCCGCGCGCTGCCCGCGGAAACGCGCGCCTATGTCGCCATCGTCGCACCGTCGGTGACCAGCGGCGATGCGACTTGGCCGATCGTGGTAGCCGCGGCCGATCCACTCGCCTGGACACGCGCGCCACTGTTCATCGCGCAAGCTGAGCGCATATCGATGGCTGGTCCCGTGCCGGCCGAGCGCGCTTCCGGTGCCGCGATGACGACATCGTCCGTGCGCGATGTTTCCGCCATCGAACCGCAATCGGGCGGGCTGTTTGTGCCGCGCTCCGGCGGGAGGAATGCGCCATGAGCGGCCCGGTTCCCGATCGCACGATAGCGGGCTCCGGCGTGTCATGGGGTGCGCAGAGGGTGGAGGCAGGCAACACGACCGGACGATGGCGAGATAAAAAGCCGCGAGGTGCGGCTTCGGTCGGTTGTGCTGTTTCAATAGGTTATGGCCCGCTTTCGCGAGGTGCGGGATTTCCGCGCACCTCGCGGCGACGCCTGTTCCTCCGCGATTTCATGCGCTTGACGCGATGTGCGGGCTCTGAGCCATGAGCGGCGAGGACGATTTCCGCATCCGGCCTGGTCGCATCCGCTCATCCAGCGCGCAACGCGCCCGACCCTTCATCGCGCAGGCGCTCGCCGCCGCGCAGAAGGCCGGCGCCCGTATCTCTCGCACTGGCCGGATCAGTTCCGGCAACCGCTCGACCTTCGGGCGCGGCCGCACGGCGAGCGTGCGCGCCAATCGTCTGCTGACGGGCCGCTCGCGCATCGTCGTCATCAAGACCCGGCTCGTTCGCCATCACGCCCGCGCCGCGCCGCTTGCCGCCCATCTGAGCTATCTGCGCCGCGAGGGCGTCACCCGTGACGGGGAGAAGGCCCGGCTGTTCGGGCCGGAGACCGATGACGCCGATGGCCGCGGCTTCGCCGAGCGATGCCAGGACGACCGGCATCATTTCCGCTTCATCGTCTCGCCGGAAGACGCCGTCGACATGGCGGACCTCAAATCCTTCGCCCGCGACCTGATGGGCCAGATGGAAAAGGATCTCGGCACCAAGCTCGATTGGGCCGCGGTCGATCACTGGAACACCGACAATCCGCACGTCCACATCATCCTGCGCGGCCGCGCTGATGACGGGCAGGACCTCGTCATCTCGCGCGACTACATCAAGGAAGGGATGCGCGCCCGCGCGGCCGATCTGGTCACGCAGGAATTGGGGCCGCGCACGGATCTCGACATCCGTCGCAATCTGGAGCGTCAGGTCGAGGCGGAGCGCTGGACCCAGCTCGATCGGCAGCTTGTTCGCGACGGCCGCGACGGAGGCGTCATCGACATGGCGCCTGATCCGAGCATCCGGCCTGACGAGTATCATGCTCTGAAGGTTGGGCGGCTTCGCAAGCTGGAAACACTTGGCCTCGCCGAGCAGGTCGGCCCCGGCCAGTGGATGATCGACGGCAGGGCCGAGGCGACGCTGCGCGAGCTCGGCGAGCGCGGCGACATAATCAAGCGGATGCACCGGGCGCTGACCGAGCGCGGCATCGAGCGCGGTTCGGCCAGCTATGTACTGGCGGCAGAGAGTCTGGATACGCCAGTCACCGGCCGGCTGGTCGATCGCGGCCTCGACGACGAGTTGAAGGGCACGGCCTATGCCGTGGTCGATGGTGTCGATGGCCGGACGCATCACATCAAGCTCCCCGACCTCGATGCGGCCGGCGACAGCGCGCCGGGCTCGATCGTCGAGCTGCGCAGGTTTGACGACGCGCAGGGGCAGCGGCGCGTCGCGATCGCCGCGCGCTCCGATCTCGATATCGACCGCCAGATCACGGCGTCGGGCGCGACCTGGCTCGACCGGCAGAATATCGCCCGCGAGCCGGCTGCCCTGTCCGAGGGCGGGTTCGGCGCCGAGGTTCGGCAAGCCTTGGAGCGCCGGGCCGATCATCTGGTCGGACAGGGCTTCGGCGAGCGTCATGGCCAGCGCGTCACCTTCACACGCAACCTGATCGACACGCTGCGTCGCCGCGAGTTGGAGGCGCTTGGCGAGAAGCTCGCCGCCGAGACCGGCCAGCCGTTCAATCGCGCGGCCAGCGGCGAATATGTCGCCGGGTCCTACCGCCAGCGCTTCACGCTCGCGTCGGGGCGGTTCGCCATGTTGGACGACGGCCTCGGCTTCCAGCTCGTGCCGTGGACGCCCTCCCTCGAAAAGCAGCTCGGCAAGCACGTCTCCGGCGTCGCCCGCGATGACGGCGGCATTGACTGGAGCTTCGGCCGCAAGCGCGGCCTTGGCCTCTGATCCCTCGCAGAAAGACCCATCGCTATGTCCGCTACGAAAATTCTCTGGGGCCAGATCCTCACCGTCTTCGCCATCGTGCTCATCACGACCTGGGGCGCGACCGAGTGGGTCGCCTGGCGGCTCGCCTTCCAGCCCGAGCTGGGGCAACCATGGTTCCGGCTGCTCGGGTTTCCCTTCTATCTGCCACCCTCCTTTTTCTGGTGGTGGTACGGCTTCGATGCCTATGCGCCGGCGATCTTTGTCGAGGGCGCCTACATCGCGGCGTCGGGCGGCTTCATCTCGATCGCGGTCGCAATCGGCATGTCGGTCTGGCGGGCGCGCGAAGCCAAGAAGGTGGAGACCTATGGCTCGGCGCGATGGGCCGAACGGCAGGAGGTGCAGGCCGCCGGCTTGCTCGGCGCCGATGGCGTCGTGCTCGGCCGATATGATCGCGACTACCTCCGCCACGACGGGCCGGAGCATGTGCTGTGCTTCGCGCCAACCCGCAGCGGCAAGGGCGTCGGACTGGTGGTGCCGTCGCTGTTGACTTGGCCCGGCTCGGCCATCGTCCACGACATCAAGGGCGAGAACTGGACCCTCACCGCCGGCTTCCGCGCCAGGCATGGCCGCGTCCTGCTGTTCGATCCGACCAACGCCAAATCGTCGGCCTACAATCCGCTGCTCGAGGTGCGCCGCGGCGAATGGGAAGTCCGCGACGTTCAGAACATCGCCGACATCCTGGTCGATCCCGAAGGCTCATTGGAGAAGCGCAACCACTGGGAAAAGACCAGCCACGCGCTACTGGTCGGCGCCATCCTCCATGTCCTCTACGCCGAAGCGGACAAGACGCTCGCTGGTGTCGCGGCATTTCTGTCGGACCCGAAGCGCCCGATCGAGTCCACCCTCGCGGCGATGATGAAGACGGCACATCTCGGTGAAGCCGGCCCGCATCCCGTCATCGCCAGCGCGGCGCGCGAGCTGCTCAACAAGAGCGACAATGAGCGATCGGGCGTGCTGAGCACCGCCATGTCGTTCCTCGGCCTCTACCGTGATCCCGTCGTCGCCGAGGTGACGCGGCGCTGCGATTGGCGCATCACGGATATCGTTGGCGGCAAGCATCCGACCACGCTCTACCTGGTCGTGCCGCCCTCCGACATCAATCGCACCAAACCGCTGATCCGATTGATCCTCAATCAGGTCGGCCGCCGCCTGACGGAGGATCTGCAGGCGAAAGCCGGCCGCCATCGGCTGCTGCTGATGCTGGACGAGTTTCCGGCGTTGGGACGGCTCGACTTCTTCGAGTCCGCGCTGGCCTTCATGGCGGGCTATGGCCTCAAGAGCTTCCTGATCGCCCAGAGCCTCAACCAGATCGAAAAAGCCTACGGCGCGAACAATTCGATCCTCGACAACTGCCATGTGCGCGTCAGCTTCGCCACCAACGACGAACGCACTGCCAAGCGCGTGTCGGATGCGCTCGGCACCGCGACCGAGATGAAGGCGATGCGGAACTATGCCGGACATCGGCTCTCGCCCTGGCTCGGGCACCTCATGGTCTCGCGCTCGGAGACGGCCCGCCAGTTGCTCACACCCGGCGAGATCATGCAGCTCCCGCCGACCGACGAGATCGTCATGGCCGCGGGCACGCCACCGATCCGCGCGAAGAAGGCGCGCTACTATGAGGACGCCCGCTTCAAAGAGCGCATCCTGCCGCCGCCTGCGCTCGCGCAGCCGAAACAGGGTCGTGCTGACGATTGGACCGCGCTCCCGCTCCCGGCTCGGCCTGTGATCGCCGAGGAGAAGCGGGAGACGGAGACGGGCGAGGAAGATCCAACCGAATCCGAGCGTCGCCAGCAGCCCGAATTGAGCCGCGTGAAGCCTGTCGAGAAGAAGGCGCCGATCGAGAATGAGTTCGAGATCGGCCTTGCCGACGAGGCCGAGGATGACGCCGCCCACAACAGCCGGATGAACCGACTGATGCAGGGTGTCGCGCGTCAGGTGTCGCTCGATCCCGGTGACGGCATGGAGCTTTGAGATCACCATGTCGAAACCTTCGAAAAAGCAGCGCCTGTCTGTCTATCTCGATCCCGCCGTGATGCGCCGGCTCGCCGAACATGCTGCGCGTCGCGATCATTCGCGATCGTTGATCGCGGAAGCCGCCATCGAATCCTTCCTCTCCCCGGATGCGGCTGAACGACAGGAGGCGGCGATTACCAAGCGCCTCGACCAGCTCGATCGCCGCATGACGCGGATGGAACGCGATCTCGGCATCTCCGTCGAGATGCTGGCGGTGTTCGTGCGGTTTTGGGTCGCGACGACGCCGGCCTTGCCGGAGCCTGCCGCGCAGGCTGCACGTGCAAAGGCCGGCGAGCGCTACGATCAATTCGTCACCGCGCTCGGCCGTCGCCTCGCAAAGGGGCCGAAGCTACGGCAGGAGATTTCCGAGGACGTCGCCGCCGACGGTGAGCCGTAGTACGTGGCCGTCAATCCAACCGGATCGGCGCAGGATCATCCTTCGACAAATCGCGCCAGGTTTTCGAGAGTCGAACGAAGCCCGACATCGTGGTCCGCTTTGCTTATTCCGATCGGCACATTCTCGGCGATGATCGAGACATCAGTGCCGCCCGCCACAGGCGACAGGCTCCACGTCATTTGCATCTCGCCGGCGAAAGCCGGATCATCGGACTGAAACGTCACGATCTGAACGACGCGATGATTTGGGATCAGCTCTGCGAAGCGACCTTCGACGACATCAGTGTCGTCGGAGGTCTTGCCTGCGCTAGGATGATCCCCGCGATAGGTCAGC
>CANJKQ010000003.1 GCA_947474905.1 Pseudomonadota bacterium
AGACGCCAAGAAATGCATCCGGGCCGCAGGCGGCAACGCCTGTCGGCCCGTTTTATTTGGGGCTGGCACGATGGATGAGGTTATCGGCCCGAATTTCGGCCGCGTTCTGCAAAAGCGCAAGGCGAACAAGCGAGGGATGACCCCCGCCCGCCGCAAGCGCTTCCTCGATGCGCTGGCGGGGAATTGCAACGTCACCCGCTCGGCACAGATTGCCGGGCTCCATCTCACGTTGCTGTACGCCGTGCGCCGCCGCGATCCGCAATTTGCCGCCGAATGGCAGGACGCGCTGGCGACGGGCTATGTGCGGCTGGAGGAGGCCGTGCTGGCCTACAGCCTCCGCTCCGTCGGCGCTGCCGACATCGGCGACGCCGAGTACGCCGAGACCGATGGGGCGGGATTGGCCGCGCCGCTCGCCGGCGACGCAGACGATGCGGCGCGGTTGGCATCCTCTCCGGCGGCGAGCGTCTCGCCCGAGTCGATCCGCCTCGCGCTCGACGTTCGCGCCAAGCATCGCAACGAGGCGCACGATGTCGGCTTTGACAAGCGCGGCCGCAAGCGCGCGACATCGGCCGAGACGGACGCGGTGCTGCGGCGAAAGCTGGATGCGCTGGCGCGCAAGGTGAAGGCGCAGCTGGGCGATGAGTGAGCGCGACTTATTGGATCGTACCGTGCTGGATCGCAACCTGATCGCCGAACTCGCGGTGTTGCCGCCGGTGCCAATCTCGCGCTGGTCGGCGACGAGCTGCTCCAATTTGGCCGCGCCGCGCCGCTTGGCGAGGGGCGCTGGCGGCTGTCGATGCTGTGGCGAGGGCGACGGGGCTCCGAATGGGCGATCACGAGCCATATGGTGGGCGAGCGCTTCGTATTGATCGACCCCGACACCGCCACGACCCCCGACTTGCCGGTTGCAGCGCTGAACAACGATGTAACGGTGCTGGCATCGGGCCTTGGCGATAGCGTCCCCGTCGCTGCATCGGTCGCGGTGACCGGCGCATCGGTGTTGCCGCCTGCCCCGGTCCATCTAGCCGCCGCCCGCGAGAGCGATGGATCGGTCATGCTCAGCTGGGTCCGCCGCAGCCGCCAGGGCTGGCACTGGATCGACGGTGTCGACGTGCCGCTTGTCGAGGAAAGCGAACGCTATCGTATCGCGATCCATCCGCCCACCGGCCTGGCGAGCGAGATGGAAACGACAGCGCCTGTGGCAACGCTCGCCGCCAGCGCCTGCCCGGCAGGATCGATGATTGAGGTGGCCCAGATCGGCAATGCCGGTGCCTCTCGGCCCGCCGCCATCACCTGCAACTGAGCTAAAATACCGGGCTGTAACAAGGACGATAATATGGCTGAAACGACGTCACGCCTGGCGCTGCCGCTGCTGGCCGCCGGCCAGGCGCAAAAGGAGATGTTCCATAATGAGGCGTTGGCCCTGATCGACCTGGCGCTGGCCGCGGCCGTCGAGTCGGTGGGCCTCAACACGCCGCCAGCGACGCCGGAAGACGGCCAATGCTGGATCGTCGGCACTATGCCAATCGGCGCCTGGAGCCAGCAGGCAAATGCTCTGGCAGGGTGGACTGCAGGCGGCTGGCGCTTCGTTGAGGCCCTGATCGGAATGCGCGTATGGAGCGAAAACGACGGGGTTTTTTGCCGTTATGACGGTAGCGTTTGGCAGATTGGCCATCTCGCTGCCCGCACGCTCACCATCGGCGGTGTCCAGGTGGTGGGTAGCCGCCAGGCGGCGATCGAATCGCCGACCGGCGGCAGCGTCGTCGACGGCGAAGCACGCGCCTCCATCGCCAACATTTTAACGGCGCTGCGGGCGCATGGCTTGATTAATTCCTAACGATTGGAACGGGAAAGTGTTGCTTAGGTGCAACAATCCCGGCCATTTGTGTTCTTGCGCGGAAACCCTCCTTTGGCTACGGAGTTTAGGCGGTCCTTAGTGACGCTCCAACGAAGGGGATTATGATGCGGAAGCTTGCCGTAACTCTGGCACTTGCATCCACCGCGCTGGCCACACCGGCTCTTGCCCGCGACAAGTCGTGGTATGTCGGTGTCGATGGCGGTGTCATGCTCGTCGAAAACATCAAATATGATATCGGCACCAACAAGCAGGCGAGCAGCGCCAGCCACGATATCGGCTATGATGTCGATGGCAATATCGGTTACGATTTCGGCGTGTTCCGTGTCGAGGCCGAAGTCGGCTATCGTCGCGCCACGCTTTCCAATTATTCGTCCGGTCTGCTGCCGATCCTGAGCGGCACGACGAGCGTTTCGCCGGGAACTTATCCGGCGGGCGGCGCCGATTCGGCGCTCAGCTTCATGGTCAACGGCCTGTTTGACTTTGGCGACGACGACAAGCTGCAAGGCTTTGTCGGCGGCGGCGTCGGGGTCGCGCGCGTCCGAGGTTCGCAGTACAACATCTCGCCAACCCGCGCCAATCCGTCGTTCGTGAACGACTCGGATACGGTATTTGCCTACCAGGGCATCGCTGGCGTCCGCGCGCCGATCACGCACCACCTCGATGCGTCGATCAAGTATCGCTTCTTCACGGCGCCGGGTATCAACCTGGTCGGCCTGAACGGTGCGGGTGTCATTACCAACTATCACGGCACGTTCCGCAGCCACAGCCTGCTGGCGGGTCTGACCTACAACTTCGGTGCGCCGACGCCCCCGCCGCCGCCGCCTCCCCCGCCGCCTCCGCCGCCCCCGCCGCCGCCTCCCCCGCCGCCTCCGCCGCCTCCGCCGGCCGTGGTGTGCGCGCCTGGCCCGTTCATCGTGTTCTTCGAATGGGACAAGTCGGCGATCACTCCGGAGGCTGCCGGCATCCTCGACAACGCCATCACCTCGTATCAGAGCTGTGGCAATGCCAAGGTGATGCTCGCGGGCTTCACCGACCGTTCGGGTACGCCCAAGTACAATATCGGCCTGTCGCAGCGTCGTGCCGACGCGGTGAAGGCCTATATGACCGCGCACTCGATCCCGGACGGCGTGATCACCACCCAGGCGTTCGGCGAAGACCCCGCGCACCTGCGCGTGCAGACTGCGGACGGTGTCCGCGAACTGCAGAACCGTCGCGTGGAAATCACCTACGGGCCCGGCTCGGGCAACTAAGCCCAGCCTATCGGCAACGAATGAACGGGGAGGTCGGGAAACCGGCCTCCCTTTTCATTTGTGTTGGCACGTCGAAGGGAGCGGTTGCCATCGCGCAGCGCGATTAATCGCGATTAGGCATGACGCAGCGGCCTATTCCGCGTCGCGCGCAAGCGCAGGCGCCAGCCATGCCGGGATCAGCGCGTCGCCCAGCGCCTCGATTCGGCGCAGCTCCACCATCAGCGCAAGGTCGGGATAGGTAACGCGAGTCCGCTCACCCGCTGGACCCAAGGGGGCAACCACCAGTCGACGGTTGACCTTGGCGCGGTAATGCATCCGCGCGGTGTTCTCCTGTCCGACATAACAGCCCTTGCTGAAACTGACGCCCGCCAGCAAATCGGCGTTGGCCTCAAGCCACAGCGTCTTGTCTTCGCCGAGCTCATTCGCCCCCTCGGTAACGCCGAGCGAAAGCCGGTGCGCCCGCCAATGATCGCTGGCGCTCTCGCCCGATCGCTTCCCCAGCCATCGCTGGCCCAAATCGGGCAAGCGCGGATCAGCCCCATATTCCCCGCCCGGCAACCGCCAATGCACGGCACCATCGGCCACCAGATCGATGGTAATCGCGCGCCGCAAGCGATAGATGCTGAGGCGACGCGCCAAGGCATCAGCTTTTGCCGCCTCGCAATCGATCAGCACCGCGTCGCCATCCGCCCATAGAATGAAATCGAACAGCACCTTGCCCTGCGGTGTCAGCAGCCCGGCCCAAAGCGGTGCGTCGGGGGCAAGCGCCGTGACGTCATTGGTCACCAGCCCGTTGAGAAAGCCGCGTGGATCATCGCCAGCGATGCGGAGAACGGCACGATCATCGAGCAGCGTGGCAGGGGTAGCGTGAGTCATGCAGCAAAGGTAGGACGCCTGGCATGACCGTCCAAGCCCCCGACCGCCTCGTCCTCCGCCGTCCCGATGACTGGCATGTCCATCTGCGTGACGGCGCGATGCTGGCCTTTGTGCTGCCCTATACCGCGCAGCAGTTCGCGCGCGCCATCGTGATGCCCAATCTCGCCCCGCCCGTAACGACGGCGGCGGCGGCCATGGCCTATCGCGATCGCATCATCGCCGCCCTTCCCGCTGGCGCTGACTTCACCCCGTTGATGACCTGCTATCTAACCGACGGCACCGATGCCGATGATCTGGCCTATGGTCATGCGGAGGGTATCTTCACCGCTGCCAAGCTCTACCCCGCCCATGCCACGACCAACTCAAGCCACGGCGTCACCGATATCGCCGGGCTTTATCCGGTATTTGAGCGGATGCAGCGGATGGGCATGCCGTTGCTCGTCCATGGCGAGGTCACCAACCCCGAAATCGATATTTTTGATCGCGAGGCGGTCTTTATCGATCGCGTCTTGACCGGTCTGGTCCGCGACTTTCCTGCCCTAAAAATCGTGTTCGAGCATATCACCACCGCCGATGCGGCGGACTTCGTGGCAGATGCGCCCAACACTGTCGCAGCGACGATCACGCCGCACCACCTCCACCTCAACCGTAATGCGATGTTCGCGGGCGGCATCCGTCCGCATGCTTATTGCCTGCCGGTGGTGAAGCGCGAACAGCATCGCCTTGCCTTGCGCCGCGCCGCCACGTCGGGCTCGCCCAAATTCTTCCTGGGGACCGACAGCGCCCCGCATCTGGTGAGCGCCAAGGAAGCCGCGTGCGGGTGCGCGGGCATTTTCAACGCGCCCTTTGCCCTTGAAAGCTACGCGGCGGTGTTTGACGAGGAAAATGCGCTCGACCGGCTGGAGGGCTTTGCGTCGCTCCACGGCCCCGCTTTCTACGGCTTGCCCGTCAACGCCACGACGGTGACGCTGGAACGCGTTGAGACGACGGTTCCCGACGCCATTGGCTCTGCCGATATCGCCATCAGCCCCTTTCATGCCGGGGCGACGCTCGGCTGGCGCCTGGCGGGATAGCCGGGCGGCGCCACGGCCAGTCGATCACCCCGCCCGCCCACAGCGCCCACCAGGCGATAACCGGCTGCGCGAGCAGGCGCGGCACATGATAGGACCAGCCCAAGGTCACGTCGGCAACCGCGACATGATCGACGGCATGCTTGATGTTGGCCGGGTAAACGCAGGCGGTGTACAGCGCCAGCAGCGTGCCTGCCCACCAGCGCAGCCGGGACGACGACAGCAACAACCCCGCCGCGCCAAACAGCTCGCACCAGCCGGTCGCGATGATCACCAGCCGGGGAGCCGGCACCCATGACGGCATGATCGGCAAGAAACCGTCGGGCGATTTGAGATGCACCAGGCCCACCGCCACAAAAGCCAGCGCCAGCGCCATTCGTGCCGCAGCGCGCTGACGCGTCTCCGCTGGCTGCCCCCCGGCTTCGCCACCGCCGATCAAAGCGGCAGCCACTTGGCCTTTTTGCTGAACTTCATATAGCCGAGATTGACACCGGCACGCAGCCCCACGCCGAGGCGGATGGGGATCAGTACGATGTTACCGCGCCGCAAATAGGTCGCGGAAAATCCCCCGACAAAATATAAATGTCCCTCACCTTCGGGATAGCGGCGAAAAATATCCTCGGTATCGTAGAGGTTATAGACCAGCACGAACACCTTGCTGGCATTGCCGCCAACGTCAAAGCCGACCGATGGACCCGTCCAATAGACGGGCCGGTCGCCTTCCACCTTGTGTGACATCACGCCGGAGCCATAACGCGCGCCCAACACGAACGCGCCCGAAGCCTCTCGGCCGGCGATATAGGCATTGGGTTGGCCCTGCTCGCGCAGAATTTTCTCGAGAATGCCGGCGAGACCCTGCGCGCCCTTGCCGAACACGCCTTCGCCCGCGCTCAATAAATCCTTGCGCGAATAGGTCGCGTCGGCAGCGCGGGTGGCGTCAGGCCTGGCAGCATCGGCAACCTTCGGTGCGGCGGGGGCGGTGGTGTCGGTGCGCGACGGCGTTGTGTCGGGGTTGATCGGGTCGCCCAAGCCGTTATCTGGCGCGCTCGGCGGCGGGGCGGGCCGCGCGGCCGGGGGTTGCCCCGCACCCAGATCGCTGTCGATGCCGCGATTGGGATCGATCGTGCGGACCTGCGCCACGCCGGGCGCAACACCCACTCCCGAGCTTGCCAGCATCAGCGGGATCGCCAGCGCAGCGGCGAAAAAGCGTTTAACCCCGGCCCATCCCATCATTCCTCGTTGCTAGGGCCTGGGTGACTCACCGCGCAACTGCAGCGCGACGACCCGAATCGAACGCGCGACGGACCGAGTCGCCGACGCGACAAACCGGCGATTTCACGCGGGTGCGATGCCCGGTTGATCCCACCGCCCCCCCCGTCTATAGCCCGCCGATCAGCACCAGCCGGAGACGTGGGTGAGTGGCTGAAACCAGCGGTTTGCTAAACCGCCGTACTCCGATTAGGGGTACCGAGGGTTCGAATCCCTCCGTCTCCGCCAGACTGGATAGCACCCAGGCATTGCCTGAATTGTAATCAGGCGCCGCTTGTCGACATCGCACTCGCGCGATCACCGCTTGCAATAATCGCTTGACGGTGCGCGGCGCAATTTCACAAGCTGTGGTGGCAATCGCTCGCCTGCGTAAAGAGCGATCAGGGATAAAATCATGCTGTCGACGCGCGTCTGTACCGAATGTGCCGTTAGGGATCGCTCGCTGTGCGGATCGCTGAGCGATGACGAGTTGGTCGCGCTGAACAGCATTGGCCAGCGGCGCAAAATCGGCCGGGGCGAAACGCTGATCTGGGCGGGGGATGACAGCGTCATCTGCGCCAATCTGCTCGATGGCATCATGAAGCTGGCGACCTCGACCAGTGACGGCCGCGAACAGACCGTGGGCTTGCTTTACCCGGCCGATTTCATCGGTCGCCCCTTTGCCGATCAGGCGGGCTTCACCGTCTCAGCGCTGACCGATGCCGAGCTCTGCATCTTTCCGCGCCGCCAGTTTGAAGCCGTGCTGCACGACCATGTCCATATGGAAAGATTGCTGCTGGAAAGGACATTTGCGGCACTGGAAGACGCGCGCGCGCGGATGCTGACGCTGGCAAGACGCAGCGCAAGCGAGCGTGTCGCCGGGTTCCTGCTCGATATGGCGGATCGCGCCGCGACAACCGGGTGCAGCGCGGTGCAGGGTGGCCCCTTCACCTTTGATTTGCCCCTGACCCGGGGCGAGATTGCCGAGCTGCTGGGCCTCACCATCGAAACGGTCAGCCGCCAGCTTACCCAGCTCAAGACCGACGGATTGATTGCGCTGCCCAGCAGCCGTGCTGTCACAATCCGCGATCGTCAGGGCCTTGCGGCACGCGCCGAGGCTGCCCCGGCGGCATAGTCCGCCCCCCTCCCCTCAACAGGAAGGGGGGCGTTCCCTGCCGGTCGCAAAAGCCTTTACGGCTTGCGGAATTTATAGGCGAACTGGTCGGTATGGCCGCGAATGGCGGGGTCGAACACGTTCTTGCTATGGTCATCCGCCGGGTTGGCAAGCACCGTGCTTTCGCCGACAAACACAAAGCCCGCTTTCACCACTTCCGCCTTCACCACCGCCGGGTCGATGCGGTGCTTGGTTGAGGTGCCGGTCAGGCCCGTGCCGGGGGCATCGGCATGGTCGATCACGACATAGACGCCGCCGGGCTTCAACATCTTGAGGATCTGGGCATTGACCTGATCGATCGCCGCCTCGCCGCCGGGCAGGTTGGCAATGTCATGATAATTTTCGTTGGTGTAGACGACATCGATGGTGCCGTCCGCGGCGCCGACGCTCATGCCGGACGCCGGGGCGACGGTATAGGCGACATTGGCGAGGTGCCAGCCGTTGAGCGTCGGCACCGTCTTTTCGGCCCGCGCAGCAGCGACCGCCGGCCAGAGCGGATAGACCTTGCCGGTATCGCCGACGATCGGGCTGAAAATGCGCGTCCAGTAATAACGCCCGCCGGGCAACAGATCGACGACCTTGCTGCCCGGGCCAACGCCCGCGAAGGCGACGACATCGGCGGCATGGCGCCGGGCATCGTCACTCGCCTGATCGGCGCGGGCAGGATCGGCAAGGGCAGCCGCGACTTGCTTCGCCGACGCCGGGTGCTTGCCATCATGCGCCGCCGCCACACCGACCGTCGCGACCACGCCCAGCGCGGCCAACCCCAATACCATCCGCTTCATGCCCGTTCCTCCTCTTGCGCGCGCGTCAGACGTCGAGATTGGCGACTGACAGGGCGTTTTCCTGAATGAAGTCGCGCCGCGGCTCGACTTCGTCACCCATCAGCTGGGTGAAGATGCCATCGGCGACATCGGCCTGCTCAACCTCAACCTTCAGCATCGATCGGTTGGCAGGGTCGAGCGTGGTTTCCCATAATTGCTCGGCATTCATTTCGCCCAGACCCTTATAGCGCTGGATGCTGAGCCCCTTGCGTCCGGCTGCCAGCACCGCGTCGAGCAATTGCGAGGGCCGCGCGATCAGCGCCTCGCCCTTGCCGATCGTTACAGGCGTGTCATCCTCATCCTCGCCAGCGTCGCCGGTCGCGGCGGTGGCCGCCTTGATCGGTACCAATTTGGCGGCGGCGCGATAGCTTTCGGCCTGTTCGGCGGCAAGCGCATGGAGCTTGCGCGCCTCTGCCGAGGCCAGGAATCCCGCCTCGATAATGTGATGATCGGTCACGCCGCGCCACAGACGGCGAAAATGCACGCCGCCTTCCGCGCTCATTTCCGCCGACCAGCGCGCTTCGGGGTCGCCCGCGTCAAGCTGCGCCGTCACCGCCGCCAGCCGCGCGCCGCGCGCCTCGGCCCCTGCCTGCGGGTCCAGCGCACCCGCCAGCGCCAGCGCCTCGATAATCACCGGGTCATAGCGCTTGGGCACATAGCGCATCAGCGTGCGCATCCGCCGCGCGTGATCGACCAGCGCCGACAAATCCGCGCCCGATCGCTGCGTGCCATTGGCGTCGAGATAGCTTGCCGCCACGCCCGCCTCGACCAGATAATCGTCCAGCGCGCCATCATCCTTCAGATAGACTTCGCTGCGCCCCCGCGTCGCTTTATAGAGCGGCGGCTGCGCGATGTAGAGATGTCCTTTCTCAATAATCTCGGGCATTTGCCGGTAGAAAAAGGTTAGCAACAGGGTGCGGATATGCGCGCCATCGACATCGGCGTCGGTCATAATCACGATCTTGTGATAGCGCAGCTTTGCAAGGTTGAAATCGTCGCGGCCAATGCCGGTGCCCATCGCCTGGATGAGCGTGCCGATTTCCTTTGACGACAGCATGCGATCAAACCGCGCGCGCTCGACGTTCAGAATCTTGCCGCGCAACGGCAGGATCGCCTGGAAATGCCGATCACGGCCCTGCTTCGCCGAGCCACCTGCCGAATCGCCCTCGACCAGGAACAGCTCGGACTTGGCGGGGTCGCGCTCCTGACAATCGGCGAGCTTGCCGGGCAGCGAGGCAATGTCCATCACCCCCTTGCGCCGGGTGAGCTCGCGCGCCTTGCGCGCCGCTTCGCGCGCGGCGGCGGCGTCGATGATTTTCTGGACAATGGCGCGGGCAGGCGCAGGATTTTCCTCCAGCCATTCAGCCAGCTTGTCCGCCATCAGGCTTTCGAGCGGCGCGCGCACTTCGGAACTGACCAGCTTGTCCTTGGTCTGGCTCGAGAATTTGGGGTCGGGCAGCTTGACCGAAACGATCGCCGTCAGGCCTTCGCGCATGTCATCGCCGGTCAGGCTGACCTTTTCTTTCTTCAGCGCGCCCGACTTTTCCGCATAATTGTTGAGCGTGCGGGTCAATGCCGCGCGGAACGCGGCGAGGTGCGTGCCGCCATCACGCTGCGGGATGTTGTTGGTGAAGCACAGGACATTTTCGTAATAGCTGTCATTCCATTCGAGCGCGACGTCGATCGTCACGTCATCGCGCGTGCCGGTGATCGCGATGGGATCGGGCATCAGCGGCTGCTTGGCGCGATCGAGCCATTTCACGAACGCGGCAATGCCGCCCTCATAATAGAGTTCGACGGTCTTGGCGTCCTCGTGCCGCGCGTCGGTGAGGAACAGGCGCACACCCGAATTGAGGAAAGCCAGCTCGCGAAAGCGATGTTCGAGCTTGTCGAAATCGAACTCGGTGATCTTGAAGGTGGCGGGGCTGGGCAGGAAGGTGACGCGTGTGCCCTTCTGCCCCGGCGCCGCCTTGCCGACGACCTTTAGCGGTGCGACGGCATCGCCATGGGCAAAGCGCATATAATGCTCCTCGCCATCGCGCCAGATCGTCAGGTCGAGCCACTCGCTGAGCGCATTGACGACCGAGACGCCGACGCCATGCAGCCCGCCCGATACCTTATAGGCGTTGTCGTCGCTGGTATTTTCAAACTTCCCGCCCGCATGGAGCTGCGTCATGATGACTTCGGCGGCCGACACGCCTTCCTCGGCATGGATGCCGGTGGGGATGCCGCGGCCATTGTCGGTCACGCTGACTGATCCATCCGCGTTCAACGTAATGTCGATCCGGTCGCAATGCCCCGCCAGCGCCTCGTCAATCGCGTTGTCGGAAACCTCGAACACCATGTGGTGGAGACCCGATCCGTCATCGGTGTCGCCAATATACATGCCGGGGCGTTTGCGGACCGCGTCGAGGCCCTTCAGAACCTTGATCGAATCCGCGCCATAATCATTGCTGTTGGGGTCAGTTGCCATGCCAAGCATATAGGCACACGCGCCCGAGAACGAAAGCGAAATGGCCGCAGCGGCGCCCTCATCACCCTAGCCCGCGCCGATTTTTCCGTCGATAAGTTGGAACCGGGTGGCATTGCCGCCGATCGCATCGAACAGGGCGGCTTCGGTCCCCGTCAGCCACACCTGGCCAGTCCCGGCCAGCCGGTCGAACAGCGCGGCGCGACGCGACGGATCAAGATGCGCGGCAACCTCATCAAGCAGCAGGATCGGCGGCCGCCCGACCCGATCCGCCACCAGCCCGGCATGCGCAAGAACGATCCCCAGCAACAGCGCCTTTTGCTCGCCGGTTGAGCACAAGGCCGCCGCCTGCTGCTTGTCGAGATGCGTGACGATCAAGTCGCTGCGGTGCGGCCCCACCAGCGCCCGCCCGGCGGCGGCATCGCGCGCACGGCTGGCGCGCAGATCGGCGGCGAGATGGGCCGCGTCGCCTCCCCACCCCTCGATCGCCAGTCCCGCCCGCGCGAACACGCCCGTCGGCTGATCCGCCAGCCTTGCCGCCAGTGACGCCACCGTTTCGTGCCGCGCGGCATCGATCGTGGCGCCATGCGACGCCATCTGCGCCTCGAGCGCGGCGAGCCAATCGGGATCGGGCGCGCCGTCTTCCGCCAGCAACCGGTTGCGCGCGCGCATCGCCGCTTCATAGCGATTGGCGTGGACGGCGTGCGCGGGGTCGAGCGCCAGCGTCAGCCGGTCAAGGAACCGCCGCCGCTCGCCCGCCGGCTCGACGAACAGCCGGTCCATCGCCGGGGTCAGCCACAGGACCGTCACCCATTCGGCAAGCGCGGTC
>CANJKQ010000004.1 GCA_947474905.1 Pseudomonadota bacterium
ACGGGAGGTAGGCGCCTGCCGGCGCGACGTCGAGGTGGTGCTCGAAGCGCTGTCGCTGTTCGTGCGCTACCAGCTCACCGTCACCGCGCCACTGCCCGAAGCCGATAGCGCGGCCCGGGCGGTCGGCAATGAGCGGTTCGAGCGCTTTATCGCCCAGCTCGGCCGCCAGATCGCTGGCGGCAACCGGACACTTGCCGTCGGCGAAGCCGATGGAGACGATCGATGAGCGGCTCTCCCATTTCCGGGGAACGCCGCCGCGCGATGCTACGCACGGCCATGGGGCCGGCGATCGCCGCCGCGCTCGCGGATCCGCGCATCGTCGAGGTGATGGTCAATCCCGACGGTGCGCTGCGCGTCGATATATTGGGCGAAGGCCGCGTCAATACAGACGTGCGGATCGATGGCGCTCAGGTCGAACGTATCATCCGTCTGGTCGCGAGCTACGCTCGCGGGGAGGTTCACGCCGAGCGGCCGATCGTCTCGGCCGAGCTGCCGCCCCATGGCGAGGGCGCCGGCGAGCGCTTCGAAGGCGTGCTGCCGCCCGTCAGCCTCGCTCCCTGCTTCTCGATCCGCAAGCCCGCCGCGCGCATCTACACGCTGCTCGACTATGTGACCGACGGCATCATGTCGGCGGACGCGGCGCGCATCCTGTCCATGGCCGTTGTCGAGCGGCGCAACATCCTCGTCGTCGGCGGCACGTCGTCGGGCAAGACCACGCTGGCGAACGCACTGCTCGCCGAGATGGCGCATCAGGGCGACCGCGTGATCCTGATCGAGGATACGCGCGAGCTGCAATGCGCGGCGCCCGACGTGGTGGCGCTCCGCACGCGCGCCGGTTCGGTGACGATGGCAGATCTGGTGCGCTCGACGCTCAGGCTCCGTCCCGACCGCATCATCGTCGGCGAGGTTCGCGGCGCCGAGGCACTCGACATGCTGAAAGCCTGGAACACCGGCCATCCGGGCGGCATCGCAACGGTCCACGCCAATTCGGCGCTCTCGGCGCTCTACCGTGTCGAGCAGCTCGTGCAGGAGGCCGTGGTCAGCGTGTCGCGCCCGCTGATCGCGGATGCGATCGACCTCATCGTCTTCATCGCCGGTCGCGGGCTAGCGCGCCGCATCGAGACGATCGCGCGCGTCGTCGGGCTCGATCCCGACGGCGGCTACGGCCTCATCGACATCACCCCGACCTCTCAAGCCCAAGGAGTCTGACTATGCGTGCGCCTACCTTCACTGTTCCCGATCGCCGTTCCACATTCCTCGCCGGCGCCGTCATCGGCTTCGGCATCATGATCGCCGGCAAGGCCCATGCCGCCGGCACAGGGATGCCGTGGGAACAGCCGCTCCAGCAGGTGCTGGACTCCGTGCAAGGGCCGGTCGCAAAGATCATCGCGGTGATCATTATCATCGTCACCGGCCTGACGCTCGCGTTCGGCGAGACGGCGGGCGGCTTCCGGCGGCTTATCCAGATCATCTTCGGCCTCTCGATCGCATTCGCCGCGTCGAGCTTCTTCCTGTCGTTCTTCAGCTTCGGCGGCGGAGCGCTGATCGCATGAACGTCGCCGCACATCATGCCGGCGGCCACATCGAGGGCTTCGAGGTTCCCATTCATGGGAGCCTCGGAGCACCGATCCTGCTTGGCGGCGCCCCGCGGGGCCTGGCGATCGTCAATGGCACGCTCGCCGCGGCAATCGGGCTCGGTCTGCAGCAATGGATCGCCGGCATCGTCGTCTGGGCCGTCGGGCACAGCATCGCCGTGTTCGCCGCGCGTCGCGACTCCGCCTTCGCCCCGGTCCTCATCCGTCATCTTCGCCAGCGGAGCTATCTCGCATGCTGAGCTTGCGCGAATATCGGCATAGTGCCGACCGGCTCGTCGACCATCTGCCCTGGGCGGCGCTGGTCGCCGAAGGCGTCGTCCTCAACAAGGACGGCAGCTTCCAACGCACGCTGGCGTTCCGCGGTCCCGATCTCGAAAGCGCGACCGAGGCCGAGCTGATCTCCGCCTGCGCGCGCGCCAACAATGTGCTGAAACGCTTCGGCACCGGCTGGGCGCTGTTCTTCGAGGCCGAGCGGCGCGAAGCGCTGGGCTATCCCGACAGCCGATTTCCCGATGCAGCGTCATGGCTGGTCGATGAGGAGCGCCGCGCCCGTTTCGAGGCCGAAGGCACGCATTATGAGAGCCGCTATCACCTGACGCTCACCTGGCTCCCCGCCGCCGACGGCGCGGATGCCGCGGGCCGTTCGCTGGTCGATCGCCCCGATGCGGATCAGGGGCGCGACTGGCGCGGCGCCCTGGCAAGCTTCATCGCCGAGACGGATCGTGCGCTCGACCTGTTCACCGCGTTCATGCCCGAGGTGCGTGCGCTCAACTCGGCGGAGACGCTGACCTATCTGCACGGGACGATCTCCAACCGGCGCATGTCTGTCGCGGTGCCTGAGACGCCGATCTATCTCGACGCTCTTCTGGTAGATACGCCGCTGACCGGCGGGCTCGAACCGATGCTGGGCGGGCGGCATCTGCGCACGCTGACCGTCACCGGCTTTCCCAACATGAGCCGTCCGGGGATTCTCGACGCGCTCAACGAAGCCGACTTTCCCTATCGCTGGGTCACGCGCTTCATCGCCCTCGACAAGCAGGACGCCACCAAGCAGCTGACCAAGGTTCGGCGGCAATGGTTCAACAAGAGGAAGTCGATCACCGCGCTGCTGCGCGAGGTGCTTTACAACCAGCCCGTCCAGCTCCTCGACAGCGATGCCGACAACAAGGTCGCCGATGCTGATCTCGCGCTGCAGGCGCTCGGCGGCGATCACGTCGCCTTCGGCTATCTGACCACGACCATCACCGTCTCAGACGAGGATCGCGCCCGCGTTGAGGACAAGATCCGGCAGGTTGAGCGGATCACCGGCGGCTTGGGTTTCACAACGATCCGCGAGGGCGTGAATGCGGTCGAAGCTTGGCTCTCGTCACTGCCGGGCCATGCCTATGCGAATGTCCGGCAGCCGATCGTCCACACGCTCAACCTTGCCCATCTGATGCCGCTCTCCAGCGTCTGGGCGGGACCGACCCGCAACGCCCATTTGGGCGGGCCGCCGCTGCTGGTCGCGCAGACCTCCGGCTCGACACCGTTCCGGCTATCCACCCATGTCGGCGACGTCGGTCATGAGATCATTGTCGGCCCGACCGGCGCCGGCAAGTCGGTGCTGCTCGCGCTGCTGGCGCTTCAGTTCCGCCGCTATCCGCACGCCCAAGTGTACATCTTCGATAAAGGCTTTTCGGCTCGCGCCGCCGTGCTGGCCATGGGCGGCGCGCATCATGCGCTGGGGCTTGGATCGGATGTCCCCGATTCAGAAGGCGCGCTCGCCTTTCAGCCCTTACAACGGATCGACGATGCCGCGGAACGGGCATGGGCGGCCGAATGGATCGCGGCCCTGCTCGATGCCGAAAAGGTCGCGGTCACCCCCGAGGTCAAGGACGCCGTGTGGTCGGCGCTTAACAGTCTTGCCTCCGCGCCGCCGCAGGAACGGACGATGACCGGACTGGCGCTGCTCCTGCAATCGAACGCGCTGCGCACGGCGATCCAGCCCTATACGCTCGACGGTCCGCACGGCCGGCTGCTCGATGCTGCGGAAAGCGGGTTCGCTTTCGCCGACGTGCAATGTTTCGAGACCGAGGCGCTGCTCGGACAGGCGAGCGTGGTCGCGCCGGTGCTGACCTATCTGTTCCACCGGCTCGAGGAGCGCTTCGTCGGCCGCCCGACGCTGCTGATCCTCGACGAAGCCTGGATCTTCCTCGACCATCCCCTGTTCGCCGCGCGCATCCGCGAATGGCTGAAAACGCTGCGCAAGAAGAATGTCTCGGTGGTCTTCGCCACCCAAAGCCTCGCCGACATCACCGGCAGCAGCATCGCGCCCGCCATCATCGAAAGCTGCCCGCAGCGCATCCTGCTCCCCAACGACCGCGCGATCGAGCCGCAGTCGCGCCAAGCCTATGAACGATTCGGCCTCAACGACCGGCAGATCGAGCTGATCAGCCGCGCCACGCCGAAGCGGCATTATTATCTGCAATCGGCGCGCGGCAACCGCCTGTTCGAACTGGGGCTGGGACCGATCGCGCTCGCGCTCTGCGGTGCCTCCGATCCCGACAGTCAGAAACGCATCGATGCGATCCTGGCCGAACACGGGCCTGACGGCTTCGCCGCGCATCTCCTCCAGGCCGCCGATCTCGACTGGGCCGCCGATCTGCTCGGCGATTTCCCTGACCCGGCCGCCTGACCTTCTTTCCCAACCCTCCAATCCAAGGAGAACGACCATGACGAGATCCACTCCCCTCAAGAAGTACCTGATCGCCGGCGCGTTCGGCCTCGGCGCCATCGGCTTGGGTGCCACGGGCATGCTGGTGCCGAGCCAGCCCGCGCATGCCATCATCGTGTTCGATCCGTCCAACTACGGCCAGAATATCCTGACCGCCGCCCGGACGCTCGAGCAGATCAACAACCAAATCCGCATGCTGCAGAACCAGGCGCAGAGCCTGATCAATCAGGCGAGGAACCTGACGACGATCAGCTTCCCAGAATTGCAGGCGCTCCAACAGACCATCCAGCAGATCGACGTGCTGATGGGTCAGGCGCAGGGCATCCAGTTCCGCGTCTCGGGCCTCGACCAGCAATATCGGTCGATGTTCCCGTCGAGCTTCAATGCCGCGCTGAGCAATGACCAGCATGTCATCGCAGCGCGTTCGCGGCTCGACACGTCGATGGCGGCCTACAAGCAGACCATGACCGTGCAGGCGCAGGTCGTCGAGAATATCGCGGCCGATCAGACCGCCTTGAACGGCATCGTTCAGCGCAGCCAGGGTTCGCAAGGCGCGTTGCAGGCGCAACAGGCGACCAACCAGCTCCTCGCGCTCGTCGCCAAGCAGCAGTTCCAGATCCAGACGCTGATGGCCGCGCAATATCGCGCGGATGCGATCAACCAGGCCAACCGCGTGCAGTCGCAAACCGACGCGCAGGACGCGACCACCAAGTTCCTCGGCTCCGGCAACGCCTACCCCCCCCAGTAGGCCGAACCGGAAAGGGCGGCGGCGGTCCCCCTCCGAATCGCCGCCGTCGCCGCGGAGCTCGGTCGCCCCCTTGCTCCCCCGGCCGGGCTCCGCGGCATCCCTCCTTACCATCAGGACACCAGCATCGTGAACGACCTGTCCGTCATCGATCAGTTCATGCAGGCCTTTATCCGTTACATCGACAGCGGGTTCGGTCTGCTAGGGCCCGACGTCAGCTTCCTCAGCCGCACGCTGATCGCGCTCGACATCACGCTGGCCGGGCTGTTCTGGGCTCTGGGCGGCGAGGACAATGTACTCGGCCGGCTGATCCGCAAGATCCTCTACATCGGTGCGTTCGCGTTCATCCTGAACAGCTTCTCGACGCTTTCCGACATCATCTTTCGCTCGTTCGCGCAGGCCGGGCTGACCGCCGGTGGCGGCACGCTGACCGCCGCTGATCTCTTGAAGCCTGGGCGGCTCGCCGGCACCGGCTTCTCCGCTGCGTGGCCATTGCTCCAGCAGGCCAAACAATATCTCGGCTTCACGACCTTCTTCGACAACTTCCTGACGATCGTCGTGCTGCTGGTCGCCTGGGTGATCGTCGTCCTCGCCTTCTTCATCCTCGCCGTGCAGATGTTCGTGACGATCCTCGAGTTCAAGCTGACCTCGCTGGCCGGCTTCATCCTCGTGCCGTTCGCGCTCTGGAACCGGACGAACTTCCTGGCCGAACGCGTGCTCGGCAATGTCGTCAGCTCCGGTATCAAGGTGATGGTGCTGGCCGTCATCGTCGGCATCGGCTCCAATTATTTCCAGCCATTCACCGCATCCCTGCAGGGGACGGAACCCGACATCGGCAAGGCGATGAGCCTCGTGCTCGCCAGCCTTGCCCTGTTCGGGCTCGGCATCTTCGGTCCAGGCATTGCCTCCGGGCTTGTGGCTGGCGCGCCGCAGCTCGGCGCGGGCGCCGCGCTCGGCACGGTGCTTGGTGCCGGCGGCATCATGTATCTGGGCGGTGCGGGCGCTGTTGGCGCCACTCGCGGCCTTGGAGCTGCCGGTCTCGGCGCGGTCCGTGCCGGCACCGCGATGGGCTCGGCCGCATCGACCGCTTACACGCTTGGACAGGAAGGCGCCGGTTCGTCGAGCGTCGGCGCGGGCCTTGGCGGAATGGCAAGCGCCGCCGGCAGCGCGGCACGATCACGCGTGTCCGCCGCGCTCGGTCTCGGCGAAGCCGCCGAGTCCGGCCGGCAGGCCGCATTCAACGCGCTCACCAACAGGACCGCCGGCGCCGGTGCAGACAGCGAAGCCCGTTCCTCTTCCATGCCGGGCTGGGCGCGCGCGATGAAGGCACAAGCGTCCGCCCGCCACCACGGCCAGGCCGCCATCCACGCCGTTAGCCAGGGCGACCGCGGCGGCCACGGCGCAACCCCCGACATCAAGGAAAGGGACAACTGACATGCTCTTCAAGCGAGCGGTGCAGCGCTATGGACGCACACCCGCACCGGAAACACCCTATCCGCGCGCGGGCCAGCTCTGGGACGAGCGGATCGGCTCGGCCCGCGTCCAGGCCCGCAACTGGCGGCTCATGGCATTTGGCTGCCTGGGCCTGACCACAGCTTTGTCGGGCGGTCTGCTCTGGCAATCGCTGCAAAGCCGGGTCGTGCCCTATGTCGTCGAGGTCGACCACCTCGGTGAGGCGCGCGCGGTCGAACCTGCCGCGAAGGACTATCAGCCGACCGATCCGCAGGTCGCCTGGTTCCTCAGCAGGTTCATCGGCGACATACGAACCGTGTCGCTCGATCCCGTGCTGATGCGCCAGGACTGGCTCTCGGCGTACGATTTCACGACCAAGCGCGGCGCGATCTTCCTCGGCGACTATGCGAGGGTGTCCGATCCGTTCGGACGCGTCGGAGAGCGGACGATCTCGGTCCAGGTGACCAGCGTCGTGAGGGCGTCCGACAAGTCGTTTCAGGTCAAATGGGTGGAGACCGCCTACGAGCGCGGTTCCCAGGCCGGCACTTCGCACTGGACCGCCATCTTGACCGTCGTCATGGCCCCGCCGTCCAGCGCCGACACGCTGCGGAAGAACCCGCTCGGCATCTATGTCGATGCAATCGACTGGAGCCGCGAGCTCGATGCCGCGTCCCCGACACCGGCATCTGCCGCGCCAGCAGCACCTGCCGCGCCGGCGAACATCCCGACGGGATCGCCGCTCGATCCCAATCTCGCCGCTCCCATCGTCACACCGGAGACCAAGCCATGAAGTCCGCCATCCTTGCCGCGACGGCCTTGTCCTTTGCTATGCCCGCGTTCGCCCAGACGCCGGCCGCCGCTCCCGTACCGGTTGTCGCATCGGTGCAGCCCGCATCCCCATCTCCCGCACCGGTCGTTGCCCCTCCGGCGGTTGTTCCGACAGTGGTATCGCCGCCACCTGTGCGGTATCGCCCCCGTCCACCGTCACTCGCCGAGCTGCGGGTCCGCGCCGCCCATCGGGCCGCGACGTTGGAGCCCGCGACCGGCGGCTATCTCAATGCGGTGCAGGTCTATCCCTATAGCGACGGCGCCATCTACCACGTGTTCACCGCGCCCGGGAAAGTCACCGATATCGCGCTCCAGCCCGGCGAGAATCTTGGCGCGGTCGCGTCGGGCGACACGGTCCGCTGGGTGATTGGCGATACCGCGAGCGGCAGCAGCGACACGAAGCAGACCCATGTCCTGGTGAAGCCCTTCACCGCAGGTCTGGCCACGAACGTCGTGATTACCACAGACCGGCGAACCTATCACCTCTCGCTGACCAGCACCGACCATACGGCCATGTCGGCGCTGTCCTGGACCTATCCCGCCGACCAGCTCATCGCGTTGAAGGCGGCGGCCGAGCAGGCGCGCGCCGCGCAGCCAATCGCTTCCGGTCTGACGGTCGACCAGCTTCATTTTGGCTATGTCATCTCGGGCGATCAGCCGGCATGGCGTCCGCTGCGGGCGTTCGACGACGGGCGACAGACTTATATCGAGTTTCCTGCGAGCCTTGGCGTCGGGGAAGCGCCGCCGCTGTTCCTCGTTGACGGCAAGGGCACCGCCAGCCTCGTCAACTACCGCGTGCAGGGCCGCTATTACGTCGTCGACCGGATCTTCGATATCGCCGAACTCCGTCTTGGCCTCAAGCATCAGGACGTCGTGCGGATCAGCCGGACAGGCGACACCGGCAACCGGCGGAGGCCGTCGTGAGCGATGTTGACGTGAGCGGGGCCGCGCCCGCTGCCACTCCGCCCAAGCTCGATCCGGAAACGCTGGCGATCCGGAGCCGGCCGCCGCGCGCGATCCGGTTCAAGCGCGGCGTGATCATCGCCATCGCCGCAATCGGCTCAGTCAGCCTGATCGCGGTGACGTGGATGGCGCTGAAACCGCGCCTGTTCCACGGCGTGACCACGCAGGAGGAGCTGTCGCAGCCCAATTCGAGAGCGGCGAATGACATGCTTAACGGTGCGCCGGCGAGCTATGGCGATGTCGCCAAGCTCGGCCCTCCGTTGCCCGGCGATCTCGGCAAGCCGATCCTCGAGCATCAGCAATCGACCATGGTGGCGATCGATCCGACCGATCAGCAGCGTCAGCAGGCCGAGGCCGCCGAGCGCGAGCGCCAGCTGGCGGAGTTGAAGGCGGCGCGTGAGTCGGGTGTGCTGGTGCAAGGACGGCAAGCCAGTGGCGCTGCCGATGTCGCGCCCGCTACCGTGGCGTCAAGCGGGCAGCCCGACGCGCCGAAGCTGGCGCTCGATCCAACCAACGATCCTAACGCGCAGGGACGCAAGGAGGCATTCGTCTCCAACCTCGATCCGCGCGGTGACGTCAATCCGCACCCGCTGACACCGCTGACGTCACCTTACACCTTGTCGGCGGGCAGCGTGATCTCGGCCAGCCTGATCACCGGGCTACGTTCCGATCTTCCGGGACTGTTAACGGCGCAGGTGACCGAGAACACTTACGACAGCGCCACCGGCCGCCTCCTGCTGGTGCCGCAGGGCGCGCGGCTGATCGGCAGTTATGACAGCGTCGTGGCGTTCGGGCAGAAGCGCGCGCTGATCGTCTGGCAGCGGATCATCATGCCCGATGGCAGCTCGCTGCGTATCGATAATGTGCCTGCCATGGATCCGTCCGGCTACGCCGGGCTGCAGGACAAAGTGGATTTCCACACCTGGCAGCTGCTGAAAGGTGTGGCGCTCTCGACGCTCCTGGGTGTCAGTTCCGAGCTAGCGCTGTCGGGTCAGAGCGATCTCGTCCAGGCGATCCGTATGTCGACGCAGGACAATGTGTCGCGCGCAGGCGATCAGATCACCCAGCGTAATCTCGGTATCCAGCCGACGATCACGATCCGGCCGGGTGCGCCGGTCAGGCTGGTCGTTCACAAGGATCTGGTCTTCGCCCCCGCGGGAGGTCGCTGACATGGCCGGGATCAAGCTGGGCAAGCTGCCCGACCGCACGCCGGTCAAGCTGACGATCAGCATTCTGCCTGATCTGAAACAGGCGCTCGACGACTATGCCCAGACCTATTCGCGGACCTACGGCGTCGAGGAACCGGTGAGCGAGCTGATACCGGCGATGTTGCAGGCATTCATCGACGGCGATCGCGGTTTTGCACGTCGGGACGCGACATGATCCGCGGCTCTTACCCCCCGCCTCCAGTTCCCACACTGGCAGCGGAAGGTGGCCCCATCCTCGAGCCATTGACCGTACGTGTCGCCACGGCGGTCAAACTCACAGGCCTCAGCCGATCGCGGATTTACGAGCTGATTCAGTCGGGCGACCTGCCGGCGAAGAAGATCGGGCGCTCGACCCTGATCTCCTTTGCAGACCTCAAGCGTTTTGTGGCCGGCGCCCCATCGGCCTAACCGCTTGCCAATGCTACTGCGGGCAGAGCTTTGTGCGATTGGACGACCTGCATCCCGAACGTCGGGCGGCCGCCGGTCCGCGCATTGACCTTCGTTTCGGGTACTTCCACTTTCTCTTTTAGCTCGTCGAGTTGGTCCGACCAAAATTGCATCATGCGGACGCGCTCGCTCCAGAACTCGCCGCGGGCATAGATGCGGCGAACGGCATTCTTATCCTGGTGCGCGAGTTGCCGTTCGATCGCGTCGGGCAGGAATAGCCCGCTTTCGTTAAGCAACGTGTCCGCCATCGACCGGAAGCCGTGCGCAGTCATTTGATCCGGGCCGTAACCGAGTGAGCGAAGCGCGGCATTGATCGTGTTTTCCGACATCGAGCGGGTCGGCGTGCGGAATGACGGAAACAGATATTTCCCGCCGCCGGTGATCTCCCACAGTTCGAGGATCATCGCCTGGACCTGACGGGACAGGGGCACCCGCAGCGGGATGCGCCGCTTCATCTTTTCGGGCGGGATGTCCCAATATGCCTTCTCCCAGTTGATCTCCTCCCATTCCCAGCGGCGCAGCTCGCCGGGCCTGACAAAGACATGCGGACTAAGGCGCAGGGCAAAGACGGTGACGGCATGGCCTTCATATCCGTCGATGCTGCGCATGAGCGCGCCTACCTCGGGCGCTTTCGTGATCGCGGCGATGTGTGTGACGATCGGCGCGGCGATCGCGCCCCGCAACTCGCCCGCGGGGTTGTCGATCAATCGGCCAGTGTGGATCGCGTAGCGGAAGACGCGCGACAGCACGCTCCTCAGGCGGCGCGCACTCTCACGACGGCCAGTTCCCTCCAGCTTGCGCAGCACCGCAATGCAGTCAGGCGGCGTGATCTCCGTGACCGGCGCATGTCCCAGCGTCTGGTTGGCGATGTCGAGCAACCAGCGAATCTTGCGCAGCGTGATGGGCGCCAGCGCCTCGTCGACGCACTTTTGATACCATTCGTCGCCAACCGTCCGAAGCGTGTTGGCGGCCGCGATCTTCGCCGCCTTGCGTTCGGCGAGCTTCAGCTGCGCGGGGTCGAGTCCCGAGGCAACCTGCTTGCGTGCCTCGTCGCGTCGGATGCGGGCATCGGCCAACGAAATCTCGGGCCACGGGCCGATATGCAGCGTCTTCTGTCGTCCGAGATGGCGATAGCGAAAACGCCATAGCTTCGACCCGTTGGTCTGGACGGAAAGCAGCAGCCCCTCCGCGTCATAAAGGGCGTAGGGCTTAGAGCCCTGCTTGGCGGAAGTGATCTTGATATGTGTGAGCATTATGTGGGTCCCAGCTTTGGCCGGAACCGGGCAGAACCCCCAATAAGACCCACAAAATGGGGGTCCTGTAGCTGGATTCAGCCGGACGGTCCCGGACGATTGCCGGTGATTTTCCGACCAAAAATGCTTGGAAACCAGTCACTTGCTGGACTTCCCCGGACGTTGCCGGAAAAGCCCTTGGTGCCCAGAAGAGGACTCGAACCTCCACGCCCTTGCGAGCGCCAGCACCTGAAGCTGGTGCGTCTACCAATTCCGCCATCTGGGCCCCAGAAGACATGCATTTCAGGTAGGTCGCGCGCCTTAGGGGAGCGGGCGGTGGCTTGTCAACCGGCTGGTGGGGGCGCGTCCGAACGGGCTATCGCGGACCCCAACCGTG
>CANJKQ010000005.1 GCA_947474905.1 Pseudomonadota bacterium
TGGGTGATCAGCACGATCTTGCCCGCGAGCTTGCCCTTCCACTTGTCAAAATCGCGCTCCTTGGCGAGCGGCGCGACGATGATCTCGGCCTTGACGGGGCCGTTGGTCGCCGGCGTCCACGCCACGGGGATCGCGGTCAACTGAATGGGGCGCGGCGTCAGCATCCGCACGCTCGACCGTTCGATCCACCAGCCACGGCCGAATTCAAACCCTTCCTTGTGGACCGCGCTTAGCCCCCAGTCCTTGAATTTGGACTGAGTCCATTCCTCTGCCTTGCGCATTCCCGGCGAATTGGTGAGGCGCGGGCCGATGAAATCGTCGAGATATTCCGCCGTCACCATCACTTCGCTGTGGTTCAGGCCTTCATCGATAATCTTGGCGGTCGCGGCCTTGTCGGGCGACTTGTCGCCGGTCTGCGACGCGACGGGGGCGGCAATGGCCAGCATGGCGGCGGCGGCAAGCAACGA
Organism: Pseudomonadota bacterium; assembly: GCA_947474905.1. The sequence continues at coordinate 468 of CANJKQ010000005.1, forward strand.
GTGGCGCATCAAAATCCCCCTGAAGTAGCGTTGAAAAATCGCGGCCGACGCTAGGCGCAAGCGCCACCGCCGCGCAAGAGGGCGTTGGCCGGTTGACAGCGGCGGATTCGCTCGGCAAGGGGCCACGCTTCGCCAAACAAGCGACACCCGTGGAAGGGTGGCCGAGTGGTTAAAGGCAGCAGACTGTAAATCTGCCCGTCTCCGACGTACGCTGGTTCGAATCCAGCCCCTTCCACCAGTTTCCTGGCAGAAACGGCCCCGGCCGAGCGCCCGACGTCAGCCAGCCCCAGTTTCGGTCGTCAACACACCACATCGCGCTTGGCCCCGGCGCCGTCCCCTGCCAAGGCAGCGGCCACGGGTGCCATCCGCCCGCCCCCGGGGAAAGGCTTGCCAATGTCACTCAAGTTGCTGGTTCTTTACGGCTCGTACCGCCGCGATCGCACGGGACTCAGGCTTGCCGACTATGCCGTCCGCCAGCTCGACGCGCGCGGGCATCATGCCGAGCTGATCGACGCGCAGGCCATCGGGCTGCCGATGCTCGACCGGATGTACAAGGAATATCCGCCCGGTGAGGCGCCTGCCGCGATGGCCGCGCTGGCCGGCAAAATCCGCGAGGCGGACGGCTTCGTCTTTGTTACGGGCGAATATAATTGGGGCATGCAGCCGGGCCTGAAGAACCTGACCGACCATTATCTGGAAGAATGGTTCTGGCGACCGGCCGGAATTATCAGCTATTCCGCCGGGCGATTGGCGGGCGCACGCGGTGGCCTTGCCTGGCATGGCACGCTGTCCGAAATGGGCATGGTGGTGATTTCGAGCACGGTGACGGTTGGCAACATCACCCAGGCGCTTGATCATGATGCCATGCCGACGGGCGATGGCGGCGCCGCGCTTGAGGCCACTTTCCCGCGCTTTGCCGCTGATCTGGAATGGTGGGCGCACGCCGCCCGCGCGCAGCGTGCCGCTGTCGCGCCACCCTATTGAGGGTACGACACGGCCATTATTGCCGGACGTCAGCCCCAGGCAGCCCTGAACTGACCGGCCCGTTCGCGGACTTCCGCAGCGTTGCGACCGGGGGCGTATAATGCGCCGCCCAGCCCAAACCCCGCCGCACCTGCAGCGCGCCACCCGGCCATGGCGTCGGGCGTGATTCCGCCGACCGGCAACAGGCGGGTCGCCGGGGGCAGCACCGCGCGCATTGCCTTCAGCGCGGCCGGGCTGCTTGCCTCGGCCGGGAAAAGCTTGAGCGCAGTCGCACCAGCATCGAGCGCGCAGAACGCTTCCGTCGGCGTGGCACATCCGGGTAGCGAAACCATGCCTGCGGCAGCGGTTGCCGCAATCACGCCCGCGTCGCTGTTGGGCGACACCACCATCGCGCCGCCTGCCGCCGCCACATGGTCAACCTGCGCCGGTTTCAGCACGGTGCCCGCCCCGACCAGCGCGCGGCCCGCCAATGCCGTGGCCAGCCGCGCGATACTGTCCAGCGGATCGGGCGAATTGAGCGGCACTTCGATCAGCGTGAAGCCCGCCGCAACCAGTGCCTCGCCAATCGCCACCACCTCATCGGGTTTGACCCCGCGCAGGATGGCGACGAGCGGGCAGCGCGCAAACGCCGCATCAAAGGCAGCACGATGATCGGTCACAGCAGCTTCTCCAAGGCGACAATGCCCGCCACGAACGCGCGTTCGCTAGCGATCAGCGATGCCGATCCCCCGCAACTTGCCACGGCCCGGGCATAAAGCGCGCCGAGCGCCGCGTCGGCGAGGATGTGGACATGCCCGCCCGGCCGCGCGGCCAATTGCGCGGCGGCATCTGCACCGATCAGGATACCACTGGCATAAGAGGCGGCATCGTCGATCTTCAGCGATCCCAGCACGCCGCGTGCCCGGACAGCAAAAAGGGCAGCAGCAAGGCCCTGCTCGCGTCCCGCCGTCACGCCGTCGTCGAACGCGGCGCCCGGCGTCACCTCCCCGGCCAGCTGCGCGGCGAGCACGCCATGGGCGCGCAGCAACGCGAACAGCTCACCCGTCATTGCGGTGGTGAAATCGGCGATGGCCCCGGCTTGCATCGTCACCCATTTGCAGTGCGTGCCGGGCTGGCAAAGCAAGGCGGTTGGCGGCGCAAGCCCGGCGGCGACCGCGCCCAACAGCTGCACTTCCTCACCCCGCATGACATCGGCACGCGCCCCCGATGTGCGGACGCCCGGGATGATGCGTGTGTGTGGCGCCACCGTCAGCAGGTTGACGGACAGCGTTGCCAGCGTCGCCGGGGTCGGGACATAAGGCGCGGTCTGCCAGCCCAGCGTCGATCCCACCATCCCCGCCATCAGGACCGGCAGATCGCCATGTTGATCGCGGATATTGGCGATCTCCGCCGCGAACCCGCCCTTGGGGATGGCGGTCACGCCCCGCCCGTCACGCTCGGTGGTCACCACCGCGCCGTCGCGAAGATGGAACAGCCGACGGTTGGTTGTTCCCCAGTCGATCGCAAGCAGGTCAGTCACGTCTGGATCACCCCCGATACAGGCAGGTCGGGCGGCCACGCACGCCGGGATCGATCTCGAACAAGGCCCCCGCCATCGCCTCGTCAACGCCCTGCGCCGCCGAGGAAACGAACATCCGGTCGAGCCTGTCTCCGGCAAACACCACATTGGTGATCTGCGACGTGGGCAGCGCAATCGTTCGCTCGCGCACGCCTTGGGGATCGAACCGGGCGACGCAGCTGCCGCCCCAACACGCGACCCAGAGACATCCTTCGGCATCAAGCGTCATGCCATCGGGGTGACCCCAGCCGGGCTGGAAGCGGATATAGGGCACCGGCGGCCCCAGGCTGCCGTCATCATGAATGTCGTGGCGGAAAATCGTGTCGAGCGCGGTATCGGTGTGGAACATATGCCCATCCCCGATCGCGGGGCCATTGGTGATGGTATAGCCATCGAGCAGGCGGTGGGCGCTGCCATCCACGTCCAGCCGGTAAAAGGCGCCGCTGGTTCCTTCGCAATTGCGCGGCATTGATCCTGCCCAGATGCGGCCCTGCGCATCGGCCATGGCATCGTTGAAGCGGTTGCCGCTGCGCTCGGGCTCAGGCGCGGCGATGGTGGCAATGCTGAGCGGATCGAGCGTCAAGGCGACAAACGCCCGACCCAGCCCGGCGACGAAACCGCCCCGCTCGCGCTCGATCAGCCAGCCAATCGTATCGGGCATGGACCAGGAAGCGATCATGTCATTGACAAGGTCGAGCCGGTGGACGTGCTGGCCGAGAATATCGACCCAATAAACCGCCTGCTCGCGCGCCGACCATAGCAGCCCTTCGCCCAGCCGGTCGCGGCGGTCGCGCGGGACGACGCGGACGTCCGCGATCAATGGCTGTCCCTCGGCAGCCCCTTGGTTTGGGCCACGCGCTGATAATCGACCGCGTCTTCGATGACGGCGCCGCCCGCCCATTGGCCGGTAATTGCGCGTGACAAGGCCTGCCAGGGCGTCTGCGAGGCGGGATAGGCGTAATCGCGGTTCGCGGCGCGGCGGCGGGCGAGTTCTTCATCCGACACCAGCACGTCGACACGCCGTTTGCCCAGGTCGACGCGGATCCGGTCGCCGGTTTCGACCAGCGCGAGATTGCCGCCCACCGCCGCCTCGGGGCTGGCGTTGAGGATCGACGGGCTGGCGCTGGTCCCCGACTGGCGACCATCGCCAATGCAGGGCAGATTGTGGATACCCGCGCGGATCAGCGCCGCCGGTGGCCGCATGTTCACGACCTCCGCGCCGCCCGGATAGCCGATCGGGCCAGTGCCGCGCATGATCAGGATCGAGCGCTCGTCAATGCCAAGCGCGGGGTCGTCGATGCGGGCATGATAATCCTCCGGCCCGTCGAACACGAACGCCGTGCCTTCAAACGCGTCGGGATCAGCGGGGTCGGAGAGATAGCGCTCGCGAAAGGCGTCGGAAATGACCGACAGCTTCATTACCGCCGCATCGAACAGATTGCCCGACAGGACCGTCAACCCCGCATGCGGCTTCAGCGGGCGCGCCAACGGTCGGATCACGTCCTCATCGGCGCTGCGCGCCTCGGCGATATTGTCGGCTATGGTTCTCCCATTTGCCGTCAGCGCCTCACCATCGAGCAACCCGGCGCGGAAAAGCTCGCCCATCACGGCGGGCACCCCGCCCGCGCGGTAATAATCCTCGCCCAGATAGTCGCCCGCCGGCTGAAGATTGACGAGCAATGGAATGTCGGCGCCGTGCGCCTCCCAATCGGCGAGGCTCAGATCAACGCCCATATGTCGCGCGATCGCCTGCAAATGGATGGGGGCATTGGTCGATCCGCCGATCGCCGAGTTGACGCGGATCGCGTTGAGGAACGCCGCGCGCGTCATGATGTCGCTGGGCTTGCGGTCAGCGGCCACCATCTCGACGATCTGCCGCCCCGTCTCCCACGCGCATTGCTGGCGGTCGCGATAGGGCGCGGGGATCGCCGCCGATCCCGGCAGCGACATGCCGAGCGCCTCGGTCAGCGAGTTCATCGTCGTCGCCGTACCCATGGTGTTGCAATAGCCGGTGGAGGGCGATGACGAGGCGACGAGCTCGATAAAGCCCTTATAGTCGATCTCGCCCGCCGCCAGCATTTCGCGCGCGCGCCACACGATAGTGCCCGATCCGGTGCGCTCGCCCTTGTACCAGCCGTTGAGCATCGGCCCCACCGACAGCGCGATGGCGGGAATGTTGACCGTCGCTGCCGCCATCAGGCAGGCGGGCGTCGTCTTGTCGCAGCCGATGGTCAGCACCACGCCATCGATCGGATAGCCAAACAGCACTTCGACCAGGCTGAGATAGGCAAGGTTGCGATCAAGCGCCGCGGTCGGGCGCTTGCCGGTTTCCTGGATGGGATGGATGGGAAATTCGATCGGGATGCCGCCCGCTTCGCGAATGCCATCCTTCACCCGCTCAGCCAGCACGAGATGGTGGCGGTTGCACGGCACCAGATCGCTGCCCGTCTGGGCAATACCGATGATCGGCCGCCCAGACTGCAACTCCTCCAGGCTGAAGCCGTAGTTCAGATACCGCTCGACATAGAGCGCGGTCATGTCGGGGTGGGAAGGATCGTCGAACCACGCCCGACTGCGCAGGGGGTGTTGCCGGGTCGCTCCACCGCTCGTCATCTCGCCGCCTCTCCCGAACGCGCCCGCCATTGGCGGTGCCTGACGGCACAACGCGCCAGGCGCGATTCATCTCCCCCGCCGCGATTGGCCAATTGGCAGGCGCCGCGGACGGTTAGTGATGCCGGGATTTGAGAAGGAGAGGTGGAGCGGGTAGCGGGAATCGAACCCGCGTATTCAGCTTGGAAGGCTGCTGCACTACCATTGTGCTATACCCGCTCAAGGGCGTGTTGGCGCGGTTAGCGCCCGCCGCGCCGCGACGCAAGCCATTGGCGGGCCAGGCTTGGCAAGCCGTACCGCGCCGATTATCGTTTCGCCGATAGTTGCGTCGCGTCGTGCTGGTGCCGTCACCTGCCGTGCCGGGCCGGTTGTTGCTTGATAACACACTGCCATGGAGGGCTTTTCACATGCGACTGTCGCACATTCTGCTCGCGTCCCCGCTCCTGCTGCTTGCCGTCCCCGCGTCTGCCGCGCCGGGCGACGAAGCCAAGCTGAAGGCTATTGAAGTTGCCTGGGGCAAGGCGCTCATTAAGGGCGATACCAAGGCGCTGAAGTCCTTTACCGCCCCGGAATGGACGTTGCAGAGTTCCGCTCCCAAACCCGCCACCCGCGCCGAGTCAATCAATGACGTGGCCACCGGCAAGCAGAAGATGGCGAGCTATAGCGTTCGCGATATGCGCGTGAAAGTGATCGGCGATATCGCGATCGTCATGGGCTATGACGACGAAAAGTCGAGCTATGACGGCAAGGACACCAGCGGCACCTATAGCTTTACCGACGTCTTCCAGCGTCGCGGCGGCAAATGGGTCGCAATCGCGACTCAGGTCGGCAAAGTCGGCAGCTGATCGTTGAACGACCGGGCGGGTCGCGTCACGGCCCGCCCCCATGCTTCACGGCTTGCTTACCATTGTCGCGCTAAGCCGCTCGCGCGATGTTGCACGATCCTGCCCTTGCCAAGACCGCTGCCGAGGCTGATCCGCGCCCGGTTTCCGCCGTCAGCACGGGCGTTGGCCTGGCGGGGCTGGCGGGATTGCTCGCGTGGTGCGCCGTTGCCAAGTGGTTCGGCATGGCAGGGCCGCTTGCCGCGCTGACCAATGTTATTGCCTGCGGCGTGCCGATGGTGCTGTGGTCGGTGCTGGTCGACAAGGTCCACCGCCGCCCCTCAACCGGGATCGATTGGGCGCGCACGCCGCCGCTCAAGGACACGATCGACACCAGCCTCACCAAACTCGCCGGGCTATGGGCGACCTGGGCGTTGATCGCCGCCATTTATGCCACGGGCCGTTTCTATTGGCGTGGCAATTTCCTGTTCGCGATGGAAGTCTTCACGGTCGTGGCACCCGTGCTGTTCGCCGCCTCCATCCCTTATGTGATCTGGTTCGACCGCAAGCTGATCGAGCCCAGGGATGGCGCCTGGCATCTCGGCGCGTGGCTGATGAACCTGGAGGGCGCCGAGCCCGAGATGATCTATGCCCATCTGCGCGCCTGGGGCGTCAAGGCGTTTTTCCTCGCGTTCATGCTCGCCATCGTGCCGCCCGGTTTTGCCGACTTCGTCCGCGCCGACACGCATCTGCTGCTGAGCAATCCGGTGGCGCTCGCCAATTGGCTGATTACGTTCATGTTCGTCATCGACGTGGCGTTTGCGACTGTTGGTTATGTGCTGACGATGCGCGCGCTCGATTCGCACATCCGCTCGGCCAATCCTTACGCGGCGGCGTGGATGGCCGCGCTCATCTGCTATCCGCCGTTCGTCTTGATGGGCGATGGCGGGCCGCTCGATTACCATCCCGGCACCGCCGACTGGACGCATTGGCTTGCGGGCGAGCCGATACTGCTCTGGCTGTTCGGCGCCATGCTCGTCGCGCTGACCGCGATCTATGCCTGGGCGACGGTGGCATTCGGCTTCCGCTTTTCCAACCTCACACATCGCGGGATTTTGACGCACGGGCCCTATCGTTTCTCGCGCCACCCGGCTTATCTGTCGAAAAACCTGTTCTGGTGGCTCTCCACCCTGCCCTGGTTCACGACCGGCAGCGTCGTCGACGCGATGCGCGCGACGGTGCTGATGGGGGTGGTGAGCGGCATCTATTACTGGCGCGCCAAGACCGAGGAACGCCATTTGAGCGCCGACCCCGATTACCAGGCCTATTGGCATTGGATGGAACGCAATGGCGCCGTGCCCCGCTTCTTCGCCTTCGTGCTGGGGCGCCAGCTTTAGTCGCGTTGGACGGTCGTTGCGGTTGTGGCCAGCGGCGCTATTTCTGATTGGCCCGCCTGAGCGCAAGAGCCACAATGTGCTGACCTGGAAGCGCGCATAAGGCTGGTCCCCAAACCGTTCCCCCGGCACAAGCCGGGGGTCTGGTGCCGCCAACGACCCCAGCTTTCGCTGGGGTGACGGGATCGGCTAGCCCTTTGCCTTGGCCTTTTTGGCCGAGGCCGCCTTGTCGGGCGCGGCTTTCTTGGGTGCCGGTTTTTTGGCCGCTGGTTTTTTGGCCGGGGCCTTTTTGGCGGCGGGCTTGCGCACGGCTTTCTTCGCCTTGGCGGGCGCAGCGGCGGCGCGGGCGTCGATCAATTGCGCGGCTTCCTCCAGCGTCAGCGCGTCGGGCGCCACCGTTTTCGGCAAGGTCGCGTTGGTGGTGCCGTCGGTAACGTACGCGCCGTAGCGGCCTTCCATCAGCTTGATCTCGGCCTCGGTGCGCGGGTGCTTGCCCAGCAGCTTTAGCGGCTCGCGCGATCCGCGTTGCGGGCGACCGCCGCCCGCCGCCGCTTCAGCAAGCTTGACGACAGCCGCGTTCATGCCGGTTTCGAACACCTCGGCGGTTGAGCCCAATCGCGCATATTTGCCGTCATGCGCAAGATAGGGGCCATAACGCCCGATCGACGCCGTGATTTCCTTGCCCGTCTCCGGATGCGCGCCGATCGCGCGCGGCAGCGAGAGCAGCTTCAGCGCCCATTCCAGATCGAGCTCGGGAACGTCCTTGGGGATCGAGGCGCGCTTGGCGTCCTTGCCCTCGCCCAATTGGATGTACGGCCCAAATCGCCCGGAGCGTCTTGAGACTTCCAGCCCCGTTGCGGGTTCGGTGCCGAGCATTTCCGGCCCGCTATCCTCACCCGCCGATCCGCCTGCCTGGGCAAAGCGCCGCGTATATTTGCACTCTGGATAATTGGAGCAGGCGACAAATGCCCCAAACCGCCCGCCGCGCAGGCTCAGCCGCCCCTGATGGCAATTGGGGCAGAGCCGGGGATCACTACCATCGCCCTTGTCGGGGAAAAGATAGGGTTCGAGGAATTTGTCGAGCTCTGCGGTGACTTCGCTCGGCTTGAAGTCCATGACTTGCTGGGTACGCGGCTTGAAATCACGCCAGAACGCCTCGAGCACTGCCTGCCATTCGGCCCGCCCGCCCGACACATCGTCAAGCTCGTCCTCCAGTTCGGCGGTATAGTCATAAGCGACATAGCGTTCGAAAAAGCGTTCGAGAAACGCCGTCACCAGCCGCCCGCTCTCCTCCGCAAAGAACCGGTTTTTCTCGACGCGGACATAAGCGCGGTCCTTCAGCGTCTGGATGATCGAGGCATAGGTGGAGGGACGGCCAATGCCCAGTTCCTCCAGCCGCTTGACGAGCGACGCTTCGGAAAAGCGCGGCGGCGGCTGGGTGAAATGCTGTTCGGCGGTGACGGCCTTCTTGGCCGGCGCATCGCCATCGCGCAGGCGCGGCAGGCGGCCCTCGTCCTCGCCCTTTTCGTCGGTTCCTTCCTCGTAGAGCGCGAGATAACCGGGGAAGAGAACGACCTGGCCGGTCGCGCGTAACGCATGCTGCCCAGTGCCGTCGACCAGCTCGACCGAGGTGCGCTCCAATCGCGCCGACGCCATCTGGCTCGCCAGCGCGCGTTTCCAGATCAGGTCATAGAGCCGGGCATGATCGCCCGAACCCGCCCGGTCGCGGCCGAAATCGGTGGGGCGGATTGCCTCGTGCGCTTCCTGCGCATTCTTGGCCTTGGTCTGGTATTGGCGGGGCTTGTCGGGGACGTAGCTTGCGTCATAGCGATCGGCAACGGCGCGGCGCGCGGCGGAAATGGCGCTGTCGTCCATCTGCACGCCATCGGTGCGCATATAGGTGATCGCGCCATCCTCATAGAGCGCTTGCGCGATCCGCATGGTGTGGCTCGCCGAGAAACCTAGCTTGCGTGCGGCTTCCTGCTGCAAGGTCGAGGTGGTGAAGGGCGGCGGCGGGTTGCGCGTCGCGGGCTTGGTCTCAACGCTGGCGACGGTGAAACGAGCCGCCTCGACATCAGCCTTGGCGGCGAGCGCGTCACCCTCGCGGCCGATCGTCAGCCGGTCAATCTTGCGCCCCTGCCAGCGCACCAATCGCGCCGTAAAGGGCGTGCCGTCCTGCTCCATTTCGGCGGCGACCGACCAATATTCCTGGGGAACAAAGGCTTCGATCTCGCGCTCACGCTCGACGATCAGGCGTAGCGCGACCGACTGCACCCGGCCCGCCGATTTCGCCCCCGGCAGCTTGCGCCACAGCACGGGCGACAGCGTGAAGCCGACCAGATAATCGAGCGCGCGGCGCGCGCGATAGGCATCGATCAGATCGTCATCGAGCGCGCGCGGGTGCTTCATCGCCTCGGTAACGGTCGCCTTGGTGATGGCGTTGAACGTCACCCGCTCGACGGATTTGGGCAGCGCCTTGCGGCCCCGCAGCACTTCCTGAACGTGCCAGCTGATCGCCTCGCCCTCACGATCAGGGTCGGTCGCCAGGATCAGCCGGTCGGCCTTTTTGGCCTCATCGGTGATGGCTTTGAGCTGCTTGGCCTTGTCGGCGTAATTTTCCCAATCCATCGCGAAGCCATGATCGGGATCAACCGAGCCGTCCTTGGGCGGCAGATCGCGGACATGGCCATAGCTCGCGAGCACGCGATAGCCGGGGCCGAGATATTTCTCGATGGTTTTCGCCTTGGCGGGCGATTCGACGATGACAAGCTGCATAATCGCGCGATCTAGGTGTCCTTACGTGCACGCGCGAGGGTGAATGGGCAAGGAGCGTCTCGTCAAGCCAATCAGGGTTTGGTGCTCGCTGCGACATCCCACACAAAGGTGAGCGTGCCGGGGCGTCGGTCTTTCGGAAGCGAAAACACGAAGGTCTCGATGCTCGGATCGCATCGGCCAAACCCCTGGTTGAGGATGACCTTGCAATTGGTCAATCGACCGTCTGGGGTAACGGCGAACTGCACCCTGCCCAGCTCTTTGCGATACTCGTACCCCTCGATTATATCGAGTTTGGCGTCGTCCTGAAGCGCGCTGGTGCGAAAGACGCCACGGCGAAGGGCGTCAAGGCTGATCCCAAATGTTCTCGCCATATTTTGCGCCATGTTTGGGGCGCTACAGGCGGTTTCTTTGGGGATATTCTGCCAGAACGGGTCGGCCGCAACGTCGCACGAAGCGATGCTTCCATCTGCATTGAACTTGTACGAA
>CANJKQ010000006.1 GCA_947474905.1 Pseudomonadota bacterium
GGCTTTTTGCCGCAATGTCGCGGGCGAGCGTCATCGCGGCGGCATGCGGATCGTCAGCGATGCGGGTGATGAAGCCAAGGCCCAACGCCTCTTCGGCGTCGAATTCGCGGGCGGTATAGGCGAGCTCACGCAACACATCATCGCGGACCTGCGTCCGCCAAGCGGCCCAGCCCGCCATGTCCGGCACCAATCCCCAATAGCTTTCGCGGATCGCAAAGCGCGTGCCCGGCGCGGCAAGGCGAATGTCGGCGCCCGCCATGATCTGAAATCCCCCGCCAAACGCCACGCCATGCACCGCCGCGATGACCGGCATGGGCAGTTGCCGCCAGCCCCAGGTGACATGCTGGGGCAGAATTGAACCCTGCGCATTGCGCTCTGCCCCCGTGCCCGATCCGCCCGCCGCCATGCTCGCCATGTCGAGGCCGGCACAGAAAGCGCGGCCCTCGCCTGACAGCACGACGCAGCGAATGTCGGTTCGGCCATGAAGCGCGTCGATTGCCGCGCCGATCGCCCTGAACATCTCGGGGTCGAGCGCGTTCATCTTGTCCGCGCGGGTGAGGCGCACATCGGCGATCTGGTCGGTGATGGTGATGGAGACGCGGTCGGTCATAATTCTCAGTTTCCCAATCCGTCACCCCAGCGCAAGCTGGGGTCTTGTGCGGCCTGCGACCCCCGCTTTCGCTGGGGAGACGACAAAAATCAAACAATCCGGCTTTCGCTATTGCCCCAATAGCGGTCGCGGAGCAGGCGTTTGTAGAGCTTGCCCGTTGGATGACGAGGCAGTTCGGCGGCAAAGTCGATCTGGCGCGGGGTTTTGACGCCCGACAATTCCTGTCGGCACCAGGCGACCAGCTCATCGGCGAATGCCGGCCCGGCTTCCGCCATGTCGACCGGTTGCACCACCGCGACGACACGCTCCCCCATTTCGGGGCAGGGCGCGCCGATCACCGCGACATCGGCGACGCGGGGATGCGTGACGAGACGATTCTCGATCTCTTGCGGGTAGATATTGACCCCGCCCGAGATGATCATGAAGCTCTTGCGATCGGTGAGGTAGAGATAGCCCTCCGCATCCATCCGCCCGATATCGCCCAATGTCGTCCAGCCCTGGGGGTGGCGCGCCTCGGCGGTCTTGGCGGGGTCGTTGTGATATTCGAAAACGCCGCCGCCGCCGAAATAGATGAGGCCTTCCTCGCCCGGTGGCAGCTCATTGCCCGCCTCGTCACAGATGTGAAGCTCGCCATAGGCGGCCTTGCCGACCGAGCCCTTGTGGCTCAGCCATTGCTCAGAATTGATAGTCGTCAGGCCATTGCCTTCCGATCCGGCATAATATTCCTGGATGACCGGGCCCCACCAGGCGATCATCGCTTCCTTGACGGGGATGGGGCAGGGGGCGGCGGCGTGGATCGCGCATTTCAGCGTCGAGTGGTCGTATTTGGCGCGCGTTTCAGCGGGCAGCTTCAGCATGCGGACGAAATGCGTCGGCACCCATTGGCTGTGCGTCACCTTGTAGCACTCGATCGCGGCGAGCGCGGCTTCGGCCTCGAAATGCTGCATCATCACCACCGTCATCCCCAGCCGCATCGCGGTCATCGACCAGCGCAAGGGCGCGGCGTGATAAAGCGGCGCGGGGGAGAGGTAGGTGCCGTCGGCGGTAAAGCCGTAAAGCGCCTGCGCCAGCATCATCAGCACCGTGGGCGCGGCAATGCCGGGGTCTTCGGGCAGGGCCACGCGCACGCCCTTGGGCCGCCCGGTGGTGCCGGAGGAATAGAGCATATCGACGCCCGCACGCTCATCGGCAATCGGGGTGGCAGGCATGGCGGCGACGGCGGCGTCCCAGCTCTGCCATCCGGCGACCGTGCCGCCCTGCGCATAGCGCGTGACGTCGGCAAGCGAGTCGGCAAGCGAGTCGGCAAGCGCGCTCGTCCCCGCCACCAATGCCGCCGAACAGACCAACAGCTTCGCGCCCGAATCGCGGACGATATAGGCCACTTCCGGGGCCGTCAGCCGGGACGAAATGCAGACATAGAACAGCCCGGCGCGCTGCGCCCCCCAGGCGATGTCATAAAATTGGGGAACATTGTCCATGAACAGGGCAATCGTGTCGCCAATGCCCAGCCCCAGCGAACGGAAGAGCTGCGCGACGCGGTTCGACTGCGCATCGAGCGCGGCATAGCTGATCGTCTCGCCGGTTTCGGCGACGATGAGCGCAGGCTTTTGCGGTGTCGTCTGTGCATGGATGCTGGGGTGCATCCGCCTCTCCCTTGCGCATGATCTTTTGGTGCAGGCTATCGACGCGGGAGACGACGGGCAATCGGGAATTAGCAGGCGGCCTGGCGCGGCTTGTGCGGCTTGCACGCCGCTGTCGCCATTGTATGGGAACGGCGATGGACACCGCCTTTCCCGCCTTTGATCCTGCCCGATTCCTGGCGCGCGGCATTGGCGGGCATGGGGGCGCGCTCGGCATTCTCTATCAAGCGCACGGGCCCGATTGGGCGGAGCTTGCCTTGCCCTATAAGCCTGAACTGGTCGGGGATGCCGATCGCGGCATTATCGCCTCTGGCCCGATCATCACGATGATGGACATGGCGACCAGCATGGCGGCGTGGCTGAAGTACGGCAGTTTCCGCCCCCATGCGACGCTGGACCTGCGCATCGATTATCTGCGCCCGGCAAGCCGCGGTGCTACCGTGATCGGGCGCGGCGAATGCTATCGCCTGACGCGTCAGATCGCGTTTGTGCGGGGACAAGCGCATGATGGTGACCCGGATGATCCCATCGCGCACGTCGCTGGCACCTTCATGGCAACCGATATGGTCAGCGCATGAAGCTGCCCCCCTATGCCGAGTTGCTGGGCCTTGCGCTGGAGCAGGATGCCGCAGGCGTGCCGGTGCTGGTGATGCCGTTTCGCGGCGAGGTGATGGGGCGGCCGGGATTTCTGCACGGCGGCGCGATCAGCGGGCTGATGGAAGTCGCCGCCATCGCCGCCTTGCGTCAGGCCCTTGAGACGGATGGCGGGGGCCATATCAAGCCCATCAACGTGACGGTCGATTTCATGCGCGGCGGCCGCGACAAGGACACGCGCGCGATCGGCCTCATCACTCGGCTCGGCAACCGCGTTGCCAATGTCGATGCGATCGCCTGGCAGGACGATCGACAGCGCCCGATCGCGCGGGCGCGGATGAATTATCTGCTGGTCCGCGACGAGGCGAAATGAGCGCAGCGGCCAGCGCCGAGGTTGCCAAAGGGCGCGCGGCGCGCACCGCCGGGCGTTTTGCCGAAGCGGCCGAATTTTACCGGCACGGTGCGGCCCTTTTCGCGGCATCTGGCAACCCTGCGGCGTCGGCATCGGCGCTGCGCCATGCGGTTGAATGCGCCGTCGACGCGGGCGAAGCGGCCGGGGCGACTGCCGATTGCGCGACGATGCTCGCCTGGCATGAGGCGCACGCCGATGGCTCACTCGATGCAGACAATGCCCGCCGCGTCGCCGCGCGCCACGCCGCTGCCATTGGCGATATCGATCGGGCGCGGCAGCTCTGGATGCAAGCGCGCGACGGTTATGCGGCGCGGTCTATTACGGCGGGCGTCGAAGAGGCTGAGCAGGCGCTGGCCTTACTTGGCTGATGGCGTCACGCGCATCAGCGCGCCATCGTCCTGCAACAGCCATATGGCGCTGTCGGGCGCCTGCGCCACATCGCGGATGCGGGCGCCCATGGCCCATTGGTTGAGCGGTCTTGCCTTGTCGCCGTTAAGGCCGATGCGGATCAACGCCTCGCCCGACAGCGCACCGATCAGCAGATTGCCGCGCCATTGCGGGAACATCGCGCCGGTATAGACGATCATCCCGCCTGGGGAGATTGAGGGATTCCACCATAATTTGGGCGCCTCCAGGTCGGGGCGGCTGGGGTGATCGGGGATGGGGACGCCCGAATAATTGTCGCCATTGGAAACGATCGGCCAGCCATAATTGCGGCCGGGCAGGATGAGGTTGAGCTCATCGCCGCCGCGCGGGCCCATTTCCTCTTCCCACAAGCGGCCATCGGGCGTGAAGACAAGGCCATAGGGATTGCGATGGCCGGTAGACCAGGTCATCGCGCGGACGCCGCCTGCGTTATAATGCGGGTTGCCGGGCCAGGGCTTGCCGTCGAGCGTCAGTCGCAAAATCTTGCCAAGCGCCTGATTAGGATCCTGCGCGGGCGAGAAACGCTGGCGTTCGCCGCTGGTGAGGAACAGCGATTTGCCATCGGGCGCAAAGGCGATTTTGGCGCCGAATTGGCCGCCCGGGCCAATCGAGCCTGATCTCCATAGCACTTCGACAGTGTCGAGCCGTGGGTCCGCCCGGTCACCCGCAGAAAAGAACCGCGCCCGCGCCAGCACCAACTCGGTGTGCGCGTCATCACTGCCGGCGGAATAGGTCAGGTAGATGTGGTGCGTTGTTGCATAATCGGGGGCGACGGCGACGCCCAGCAGGCCGCCCTGATCTCCCATGATCACCTTGGGCACGTTGCCGGTGGGAAAAACCGGCGACGGCGGGCCTGCGAGGCGCAGCTTCAGCTTGCCCGCCTTTTCCGTGACCAGCAAGCTGCCATCGGGCAGAAACGCCATGGCAAAAGGATCGCTAAACTGGCCGATTTTGGTGACGCGAAAGGGCGGCCTGGCAGGCGGCAGGTTGGCGCGGCCCGTGGTGGCCGGCACATTCCTGATGTTGGTCCTGGGCGCATCGCGTGGCAGCGATTGGGCTGAACAGCCGGTACTGACGAGAAGCTGGATAAGGAGGGCGGCAGTCCAGCCCCCTGTTCGGGTTGAGCGACGTCGCGATAGGGCTGGCTGGTCTCTGCGAGGCGTCCCGTCCCTCGACTTCGCTCGGGACGAGCGGGCCGGGGTTGATGGGCGGGTGGGGTTTGACACATGGTTGCTGGTCATAGGTAAGCTCCCTCCCGGACGGCGCATGACGGTCATTGCCTTGTTGCTTGCTTAATCGCCTGGCCCGGCATATATATCCGCTTGCGCTTTCTCTACATCGGTAACGCTGCGGAGGGTCGGGGCCTAGAGGTTCCGGCGGCGCGCGAGCTTATGTGGAATGACGAATTGGCCGACCTGATTGATACGCTGACCCGATTGATCGAGCCCGAGGCGACCGCGCTGGGCTTTGATCTCGTGCGCGTGAAATTTTTCGGCGGCAAGGGCGACCAGACGCTGCAGGTGATGGCCGAACGGCCCGATACGCGGCAGCTCACCATCGACGATTGCGCCGAACTGTCGCGGCGAATTTCGGACCGGTTGGATGAGGCTGATCCTATCCCTGACGAATATCGGCTTGAGGTAAGCTCCCCCGGCATTGACCGGCCGCTTACCCGGCCCAAGGATTATGCCGATTGGGCAGGGCATGAGGCGCGGATCACGCTCGTCGAAAAACTCAACGGGCAAAAGCAGTTCAAGGGCGAGCTGATCGGGGCAGAGGGGGACATGGTGTCAATCCGGGCGCGCGATGGCATGGTCCATGCGCTGCCGGTTGATCAGATCGACGACGCCAAGCTGGTCATGACCGACAAGCTGATTGCCGCCACCGCACCCCTCTCCAGCGAGGGCGCCGAAGAATTTCAACCTGATACAGAGGACATGGAAGGGTAATTATGGCCAGTGCAGCCAGCGCCGTTTCGGCGAACAAGGCCGAGCTGATCGCGATCGCAGACGCCGTCGCCAAGGAAAAGCTGATCGATCGCGGCATCGTGATCGAAGCGATGGAAGATGCGATTCAGCGCGCCGCCCGCGCCCGCTATGGCGCCGAAAACGACATTCGCGCCAAGCTCGATCCCCAGACCGGCGACTTGCGCTTGTGGCGGGTCGTCGAAGTGGTCGAGGCGGTTGACGATTATTTCAAGCAGGTCGACGTCAAACAGGCGGAAAAGCTGCAAAAGGGCGCTGAGGTTGGCGACTTCATTGTCGATCCGCTGCCCCCGATCGAATTTGGCCGCATCGCGGCGCAGGCCGCCAAGCAGGTGATCTTCCAGAAAGTCCGCGATGCCGAGCGCGAGCGGCAATATGAGGAATTCAAGGACCGCCAGGGTGAGATCATCACCGGCGTCGTCAAGCGCGTCGAATTCGGCCATGTCGTCGTCGATCTTGGCCGGGCCGAGGGCGTCATCCGCCGCGATGCGCAAATTCCGCGCGAAGTGGTGCGCGTCAACGATCGCATCCGGTCGCTGATCCTCAACGTCCGCCGCGAAAACCGGGGGCCGCAGATTTTCCTGAGCCGCGCGCATCCTGATTTCATGAAGAAGCTGTTCGCGCAGGAAGTGCCCGAAATCTATGACGGCATCATCGAGATCAAGGCCGCCGCGCGCGATCCGGGCAGCCGCGCCAAGATCGGCGTGATCAGCCATGATTCGAGCATCGACCCCGTCGGCGCGTGCGTCGGCATGAAGGGCAGCCGCGTCCAGGCGGTGGTGCAGGAAATGCAGGGCGAAAAGATCGACATCATCCCCTGGTCGCCCGACACCGCGACTTTTGTGGTCAATGCGCTTCAGCCCGCCAATGTCAGCCGCGTGGTGATCGACGAGGAAGATGACCGCATCGAAGTGGTGGTGCCCGATGATCAGCTGAGTCTGGCGATTGGCCGTCGCGGCCAGAATGTGCGTCTCGCCTCGCAGCTTACCGGCAAGGCGATCGACATTCTGACCGAGGCTGATGCGAGCGAAAAGCGGCAGCGCGAATTCGTCGAACGCTCGGAAATGTTCCAGAGCGAGCTCGATGTTGACGAGACGCTGGCGCAGTTGCTGGTCGCGGAAGGCTTTAGCGAGCTTGAGGAAGTCGCTTATGTCGAGCCTGAGGAACTCGCCGGCATTGAGGGCTTTGACGAAGACCTTGCCGCCGAACTGCAGAACCGCGCTCAGGAAGCGATTGAGCGGCGCGAACAGGCCGCGCGCGAAGAGCGCCAGGCGCTCGGCGTGTCGGACGATCTCGCCCAAATCCCGCATTTGACCGAGGCCATGCTGGTGACGTTGGGCAAGGCCGGCATCAAGACGCTCGACGATCTCGCCGATCTCGCCACCGACGAACTAATCCAGAAACGCCGCAGCGAACCGCGCCGCCGCAACGAGGCGGAAAGCAAGCGCAGCGAGGACAAGGGCGGCATTCTCGCCGAATATGGCCTGAGCGAAGAGCAGGGCAATGAGATCATCATGGCCGCGCGCGCGCACTGGTTTGAAGACGAGGAAAGCGCCGCCTGATGCGCGCTTTCTGCACGTCGACGCCGATCGGGGAGGACGCGTATGCGGTTTTCCCGACATGGTAGGCGCCCGGCAAGGCTGAGCGGGCCGCGCCGTCTCTCTGTCAAGGGAGGCGGCCGATGAGCGACGCCATCCGCACCTGCATCCTGTCGCGGGAGGAGGCCCCGCGTCAGGGGCTGATCCGTCTGGCGCTGGCCCCTGATGGCACCGTGCTGCCCGATATCCGCGCCAAGGCGCCGGGGCGCGGTGCATGGATCGGGGTAGCCCGCGACGAGCTTGAGGCCGCCATTGCCAAGGGTCGGCTGAAGGGCGCGCTGGCGCGGGCGTTCAAGGGCGCGACGCTGTCGGTTCCGGCCGATCTGCCGGCGCGCATCGCCGAGGCGCTGGAGCGGGCGATGCTCGATCGGCTGGGGCTGGAACTGCGCGCGGGCCTGTTGATCGCGGGGTCGGACCGGATCGAAGAAGCCGCGCGTGCCGGGCGGCTGCATCTTCTGCTTCACGCCGCCGACGCCGGTGCCGATGGCAATCGGCGGCTCGACCAGGCCTGGCGCGTCGGCCGCGACGCCGAGGGGTCGGGCGAGCGGGGGATGGTAATTCCCTTAAGCCGCGCCATATTGTCGATGGCGCTGGGCCGCGAGAACATGGTACATATTGGGATCACCGACCGCGCGGCCGCCGCGCGCGTCCGCTCGGCGATCGACCGTTGGCTGCATTTTACCGGATCCGCCAAGGATGGAGAGCCTTGCGAAACCGCGTCGCAGGGCGCATCGGCGTTCCACGCAACCGGCGTGGGCGTTAAGCACTGATTTTTGAAGGACGTTGAGCGAGCTGCATGAGTGACGATAACGACAAGCCGAAACTGGGGATGCGCGCGCCCTTGGGCGTGAAGCGCACGGTTGAGACCGGCAAGGTTAAGCAGAGCTTTAGCCACGGCCGTTCCAATACGGTGATCGTGGAGACGAAGAAGGCGCGCGTGCTGCGCCGCCCCGGCGATCCGATGCCGGCGGCCCCGGCGGCTGAACCCGTTGCGCCTGCCCCGGCACCGGCCCCCGCCCCCCAGGCCCGCGCGCCTGAGCCGCCGCGCCCCCCCGTTGCGCCGACCAGCGCCTTGTCGCGCAAGGAGCTGCAGGAAAAGCTGCTGCGTGAAGCCGAGGAAGCGCGTCTCGCCGCCCTTGAGGAAGCGCGTCGCCGCGAAGAGCGCGAGCGCGCTGAGGCGGCGGAAGAAGAGCGCCGTCGTGCCGAGGAAGCACGCGCTGCCGCCGCCGCCGCGCCGGTTGAGGCCGAACCCGAGCCCGAGGTCGAAATCGAGCGTGTGCCCGAGCCGGTGGGCGCCGGGGCCGCAGCGGCAGAAGCGCCGGTTGCGCTGGCCCGTGACCCCAATCTGCCCGCACCGCGCCGCTTTACCCCGGTTCAGCGCCCCGCGCCGCCGCCGCCGCGTCGGCCCGAGCCTGCCGCACCGGCTGCCGCTGCGGCACCTGCCGCCAGCCCGAGTGGCGGCGGTGGCGGTGGCGGTGGTGTTGCGCCCGCGCCGCGCCGCCCCGGCCCGGCATCCATCCCCGACCGGCCCTCGCGCGATCGCAAGGGCGGTGATGATCGTCGCCAGTCGGGCAAGCTCACGGTCAACCGTGCGCTCAACGATGATGGCGGCGCCCGCGCGCGCAGCCTCGCCGCGCTGAAGCGCGCGCGTGAAAAGGAGCATCGCCGCCACCTCGGGCCTCGCGAGGCGCAGGCCAAGCAGGTCCGCGATGTGGTGGTGCCCGACGCGATCACCGTGCAGGAACTCGCCAACCGCATGGCCGAAAAGGGCGCCGACCTTGTCAAGGCGCTGTTCAAGATGGGCATGATGGTCACCGTCAATCAGACGATCGACCAGGATACCGCCGAACTGCTCGTCACCGAATTCGGCCACAATATCCAGCGCGTCAGCGAGTCGGACGTCGATATCCAGGTCGATACTGCCGAGGATGCCGCTGAATTGCTGCAGCCGCGCCCGCCGGTGGTGGCCGTGATGGGCCATGTCGATCATGGCAAGACCAGCCTGCTCGATGCGCTGCGCGGCACCGATGTGGTGCGCGGCGAAGCAGGCGGCATTACGCAACATATCGGCGCTTATCAGGTCACGCTGAAGGACAAGTCGAAGATCACGTTCCTCGACACGCCGGGCCACGAAGCCTTCACCGAAATGCGCGCGCGTGGTGCCAATGTCACCGACATCGTCGTGCTGGTGGTGGCGGCCAATGACGGGCTGATGCCGCAGACGATCGAGGCGATCAACCACACCAAGGCGGCGGGCGTGCCGATGGTGGTGGCGATCAACAAGGTCGATCTCGACAGCGCCAATCCCCAGCGCGTGCGCGAGCGTCTGCTCGAGCATGAAGTCATCGTCGAGGAAATGGGCGGCGACGTGCAGGACGTGGAAGTCTCTGCACTCAAAAAGACGGGCCTTGATGACCTGATCGAGAAAATCCAGCTTCAGGCCGAGCTGATGGAACTGGTCGCCAATCCCGACCGCGCGGCGGAAGGCAGCGTGATCGAGGCCAAGCTCGACAAGGGCCGCGGCCCGGTCGCGACGATTCTCGTCAAGCGCGGCACGCTGCGCGTCGGCGATGTGTTCGTGGTCGGCGCCGAAAGCGGTAAGGTCCGCGCGCTCGTCAACGACAAGGGGCAGCAAGTGAAGGAAGCCGGCCCCTCGGTGCCGGTTGAAGTGCTCGGCCTCGCCGGCGTGCCGATGGCGGGCGACTTGCTCCAGGTCGTCGAGAATGAGGCGCGCGCGCGCGAAGTCGCCGAATATCGCCAGGGCGTGCTGCTCGAAAAACGCACCACTGCGGCACCCGCCAGCCTGGAGAGCATGTTCTCCGCGCTCAAGGAAAAGCAGGCGGTCGAATATCCGCTGGTGGTCAAGGCCGATACGCAAGGCTCGACCGAAGCAATCGTCGCGTCGCTCAACAAGCTGTCGACCAGCGAAATCCGGGTGCGCATCCTGCATTCGGGCGTTGGCGGCATTACCGAGAGCGACGTCACGCTGGCAGGCGCCTCGGGCGCGCCGATCATCGGCTTCAACGTCCGCCCCAATGCCAAGGCGCGCGAAATCGCCGAGCGGCAGAAGGTCGCGCTGAAATATTATGACGTGATCTATGACCTGATCGACGAAATCCGCGCTGGCATGGCGGGTGAACTTGGGCCGGAAGCATTCGAAACCGTGGTGGGCCGCGCCGAAATCCGCGAGGTGTTCTCGGCGGGCAAGCACGGCAAGGCGGCCGGTCTGCTCGTGGTCGAAGGCGCGATCAGAAAGGCGCTCAAGGCGCGCATCACGCGCAACGACGTCATCATCTACAATGGCGAAATCGCGTCGTTGCGCCGGTTCAAGGATGATGTCGCGGAAGTGCGCGCGGGGCTCGAATGCGGCGTGACCTTCACCCAGAATTTCACCGACATCAAACCCGGTGATTTCTTGGAGACGTTCGAAGTCGAGCTGCGCGAGCGGACGCTGTAACGGCGCATGGCCGAGAGCTTCTTTGCCAACAAACCGGTTCCTCCCGCCCCGGCGCTGCTGGGGTGGGAGTTGTTGGCGGAAGACCCGGCGGCAGGGACGATTGAGGTCGCGTTCACTCCCGATGCCCGGATGCTCAACCCACAAGGAACAGTGCAGGGCGGTTTTGTCGCGGCGATGCTCGATGATACGATGGGCCCGGCGCTGGTCAGTATGTCGGGCGGCAAGGTGATGCCGAGTTCGGTTGATCTGAC
>CANJKQ010000007.1 GCA_947474905.1 Pseudomonadota bacterium
CCCAAGCCTGCGCAAAGCTGGGGCGGACGTCCTGATGCCTTGTCGCGTCGCGGTTGCGCGCTTCCTGTTTCCACAGCGCGATGATGTTGAGCACCATGGTCAGCGCGCCCGCGCCCTGCACCACCTCGACCAGCCGCGTCGGCGTGAAAGTGACAAGCAGACGCCCGATGATCAGCGCCGAGGCCATCATGCCGATCAACAGCATCACGTAGAGTAGCGCGACGACGCGAGGCCGCTTGTCGGCGGGCGACAAGTCGGTCGCGAGTGCCAGGCCTGCGGTCTGCGTGGTGTGCATGCCGGCGCCGACCAGCAAGAAGCCGATCGCCGCACCGATCTCGCCCGCAATCGCCGGGCCGTGGCCGCCGCCCGACATCACTAGCATCGCGAACGGCAGCAGCGCGAAACCGCCAAACTGCATTAGCGTGCCGAACCAGATATAGGGCACCCGCTTCCAGCCGAGATAGCTTTGGTGGTGGTCGGACTTGAAGCCGATCAGCGCGCGCAGCGGCGCGAAGACGAGCGGCAGCGACACCATGATCGCGACGAGCGAGGCGGGCACGCCCAGCTCGACGATCATCACCCGGTTGAGCGTGCCGGTCAGCAGCACCGCCGCCATGCCGACCGAAACCTGGAACAGCGACAGCCGCAGCAAGCGCCCCAGCGGCAGCTCATTGGTCGCAGCGTCGGCAAAGGGCAGGAAGCGCGTGCCGATGCGCAGCCAGAACTGGGTGGCGCGCCCGCTCATGCCGCCACCATGCGGAAAGCGTGGCTGGTGTAGAATCCGCTGATGATACGCTGGCTTTGATCGACGCGCATCAGGGAGAGCGCGTTGGCAAGCAATGTGCGCAGCAGCCGTTCGTCGACCGGCTCGATCGCGGGAGCGCGATCGGCCTTGGGGAACAGCTTGCCGACGGTGTGCATCAGCGCCAGCGCCGGGGTGCGCGGCGCGAACGTGAACGCCATCGAGCCGCGCGTGCGCTCGGCCAGCGTGCGCAGCATCTCAACCATGTCGAAGGCCTGGTAATGGATCAGCGAATCCATCGCGACGACATGGTCGAATTGGCCCAGCGCCGGGTCGAGCATGTCGCCAACGCGCCAGTCGATCTTCAGGCCAGCCGGCGCGCGCGTCTGCGCAATCGAGACGAGGCTGCCCGCGACGTCGATCGCCACGACGTCGGCGCCGCGTCGCGCCGCTTCCACCGCCAGCGCGCCGGTGCCGCAGCCCGCATCGAGCAAGCGACGGCCATGCAAATCCTCAGGCAGCCAGCCGAGCAGGGTGTCGCGCATCCGGTCGCGCCCGGCGCGCACCGTCGCGCGGATGCCGCTCACCGGCGCGTCCGAGGTCAGCTGCTCCCAGGCAGCACTCGCCGTCTGGTCGAAATAGGTCTGCAGCCGCGACCGATAGAGGGAGTAGGTGCTGCTCGCCATCACTCGAAGCCCAGAAACTCGAAAATGTCGCGGTCCTTCATCGGATTCGCGTCGAGCGCGTCGGTCCCGGCCCAAAGCTGCGCGGCAAGGCGCTTATATTCGTCGCACGCGGCGGCGACTTCGGGGGTCTGCTCCATCTCGAACAACGTGCATTTCTTGAGGCGCGAGCGGCGGATTGCGTCGAGATCGGGGAAGTGCGCCAAGCGTTTGAGCCCTGTCGCCTCGTTGAAGCGGTCGATCTCATCGGTCGCCTGGCTGCGATTGGCGATGACACCCGCCATCCGCACTTCGTAATTTTTCGCCTTCGCCTTGATGGCAGCGACGATGCGGTTCATCGCGAAAATGCTGTCGAAATCGTTGGAGGCGACAACGACGGCGCGTTCGGCATGCTGCAGCGGCGCGGCAAAGCCGCCGCATACCACATCGCCCAGCACGTCGAAGATCACCACGTCGGTCTCTTCAAGCAGATGATGCTGCTTCAACAGCTTGACCGTCTGGCCGACGACATAGCCGCCGCAACCGGTGCCTGCAGGCGGTCCGCCCGCCTCGACGCACATCACGCCGTTAAAGCCCTCGAACATATAATCCTCGGGCCGCAATTCCTCGTGGTGGAAATCAACGGTCTCGAGCACGTCGATCACCGTCGGCATCAGCTTCTTGGTGAGGGTGAACGTGCTGTCATGCTTGGGGTCGCAGCCGATCTGCAGCACGCGCTTGCCAAGCAGCGACAGCGCGGCGGACAGGTTGGACGAGGTGGTCGACTTGCCAATGCCGCCCTTGCCATAAATGGCGAAGACCTTGGCATTGCCGATGCGATCCTTGGGGTCGAGCGCGACTAGCAGCGAGCCTTCGCCATCGGGGCGGCGGATCAGGGGATCGTCTAATGCCATTAGTTGGTTGTCCTTTTACGATCCGGATTTTGGTCCGTTTGCCCTGAGCTTGTCGAAGCGCAGTGCTTCGTCGCGAAAAAGAGCAGGGCTTCGACAGGCGCAGGCCGAACGGGGAAAGGGGGGACCATGACCGTCATGCCGCCACCGCCACAACGCCTTCCAGCCGGTCTTCCAGGTCATCGCTGGCGGCATGGAGCGCGGCCATCGTGGCCGCATCGGGGGTCCAGTAATGGCGATCGGCGGCTTCGATCAGCCTGTTGGCGACGCGCGCCGCCGCCTTGGGATTGAGCGCCGCGAGCCGCTCGCGCATTTCGGCGTCGAGCACATAGGTCTCGCCGATGCGCTGATAGACCCAGGCATCGACTTCGCCCGTTGTCGCCGACCAGCCCATCGTGGTGGTAAGGTGGCCTTCGATCTGGCGGACGCCTTCATAACCGTGTTTGAGTAGTGCCTCGGTCCAGGCCGGGTTGAGCATGCGCGTGCGGGTTTCGAGCGCGACCTGCTCCTGCAGACTGCGTACCTTGCCTGCGCCTTGCGTCTGGTCGCCGATATAGACCGGCGCGGCTTCGCCCTTGGCGCGGGTGACGGCGCGGCTGATGCCACCCAGCGCATCGACATATTGGTCGATCGTGGTGATGCCGAGCTCGACCGACTCCAAATTCTGGTACGCGCAATCAACGGTCTTGAGCGCGCTGGCGAGGATCGCCGCCTGGCGCACCGGCGTGCCCTTCACGCCATAGGCAAAGCCCTTTTGCCGCTCAAAACAGTCGGCGAGTTCATTGGGGTCGGTCCACGCGCCGCCGTCGATCATCAAGTTGACGTTAGCGCCATAGGCGCCCTCAGCGTTGGAGAAGACGCGCAGCGCGGCGGTTTCGACATCGCAGCCGTGGTCGGACTGGTGCGCCAGCGTGTGCTTGCGGATGAAGTTGCGCTCGATCGGCTCGTCGGCGGTCGAGGCGAGCAGCGCAGCTTCGGCGAGCATCCGTGTCTGCAGCGGCAGCAAGTCGCGGAACACGCCAGACAGCGTCGCGATCACGTCGATGCGGGGATGGGCGAGCTCGTCGAGCGCGATCAGCTCCGCCCCCGCCAGTCGGCCATAGCTGTCAAAGCGCGGCCGCGCGCCCATCAGCGCCAGTGCCTGCGCGATCTGCGCGCCTTCGCTCTTCAGGTTGTCGGTGCCCCACAGCACCATCGCGATGGTTTCGGGAATGCGGCCCGCATCGACGACGCCGCGTTCGATCAGCCGCGCTGCCTGTTCCGCCCCGTCGCGGACCGCATAGGCGCTCGGGATACGGAACGGGTCAAAGCCATGGATGTTGCGGCCGGTCGGCAGCACATCGGGGCTGCGCAGGATGTCGCCACCACTGACCGGGCGGATATAGCCGCCGCCGAGCGCGTGGACGAGGCCATCAAGCTCCGCATTGTGCGACAGCGCGGTGTTGAGCGCGGCAAGCTCCTTCAGAAGCTCGCTGTCGGCGCGCAATGAGCCATCGACCAGCGCGGTGATGGTGTCGACCGGCAGCGCTTCGCCCTTGGCGGCGGCGCAGGCGGCGAGCATGTCGATCCGCTCCTCGCGCGTGGCGGCCTTGCCGGCGACATGCAGGCCGTGCGGGATCAATTCGCGCTCGATTTCGTAGAGGCGCGCGGCGAGGGCAGGGACATCATGCCCGTCAAGATCGATCGCGGCGGCCTGCTCGGCGATGATCTCGGTCAAAGTCGCGGCTTCGTCGCTTGCGGGGTCGGCACTGCGCCAGCGGTCGATCGAGGCTTTCAGGTCGGCGAGACCTTTGTACAGCCCCGCATTGGCGAGCGTGGGCGTGAGGTAGCTGACCAAGGTCGCGCCCGAGCGTCGCTTGGCGAGCACCCCTTCCGACGGGTTGTTGGCGGCGTAGAGATAGATGTTGGGCACGTCGCCGATCAGCCGGTCGGGCCAGCATTCGGCGGTCAGCCCCGCCTGCTTGCCGGGCATGAATTCCAGGCTGCCATGCGTGCCGAAATGGAGGACGGCATGGGCGGCAAAATCGTCCTTCAGCCAGCGATAGAAAGCGGCGAAGGCATGGCTGGGAGCAAAGCGGCCCTCGAACAGCAGCCGCATCGGATCGCCTTCGATGCCGAGCGCGGGCTGGATGCCGACGAACACATTGCCGAACCGCTCGCCCAGGATGCGCACGCCGCTGCCATCGGCCTGGAGCTTGCCCGGCGCAGGGCCCCAATTGGCTTCGATTTCGGCGAGATGGGTTTCGCGGGCAACGATGGTGTCGGCAGGCACTCGGGCGTGGATATTCGCCTCGGCACCAAAACGCGCGGCGTTGCCCTCGAGGATGCGACCGCGGAGTGCTTCCACGGTCTCGGGCACCTCAACGGTGTAGCCTTCGCTGCTCAGTCTCAGCAGCGTCGCATGGAGCGACTCGAACACGCTCAAAAACTGCGCCGTCCCCGCCGCGCCAGCATTGGGCGGGACGTTGAACAGCACGATGCCGACGCGGCGATCGGCGACATCGGCGCTGCGCAGCTCGATCAGTTTCAGCACCCGGCGGGCGAGCATCTCGGCCCGCTCGGGGCAGCTTTGCATCGCGCGGACGGTGGTCGACGGCGGGAAGGTGCAGCCGCGCCCGCAGCCGGTGCAGGGCGCGTCCGACCCGTCCGAGCGGCCACCAAACACCATCGGCCCGGTCGCGCCATCGAGCTCAGGAATCGCCACCATCATCGTCGATTCGAGCGGCAACAGACCCTGCGCATTGGCGCCCCAGCCCTGCAGCGTCTGAAACTCGACCGGATGCGCGGCGATATAGGGCCGGTCGAGCCGCGCGAGCACCTCTTCCGCCAGCGCGGCGTCGTTATAGGCCGGCCCGCCGACGAGACTGAAGCCGGTCAGGTTGACGATGGCATCAACCACCGGCTTGCCATTGCGAACGAACAGCGCGTCGATCGCCGGGCGTCCGTCGAGCCCGCCCGCGAAGGCGGGGATGACGTTGAGGCCCTTCGCCTCCATCGCGGCGATGACGCCGTCATAATGCGCGGCGTCCTTGGCCAGCACATAGCTGCGCAGCATCAGCAGCCCGACCGTGCCCTTGGCACCGCGCCGCTGCGGCACGTCCGATGCCAGCTTGCCGATGCGGCCCGGCATGGCGGGGTGGTAGACGCCGACATCGGGGTAATCGCGTGGCGCGGTCGCTTTCATCGCGCCGCGCATCCCACGCCGCGCGCTATCGGCATAGCGGTCGATCAACGCACGGATCATGTCGACGACGTTATCGTCCGATCCTGCCAGCCAATATTGCAACGTCAGGAAATAGGCGCGCACGTCCTGCGCCGTGCCGGGGATGAAGCGCAGGATCTTGGGCAGGCGGCGCAGCATCCGCATCTGGCCCGCGCCCGAGCTTGCCCCAGGCTTGCCCGAGCCGCGCAGCTTCTTGAGCAGCGCGATGGGGCCGGAGGCGGGCTTGTCCATCCGGTAGTCGCCCATGCGGGTGAGCTTGACGATATCGCCGGCGGACATCAGGCCGACCATCGCGTCGCACGCGTCGCGTCGTGCCGTGAGGTCAGGCATCACCGCGCGGATATGATCTTCGAGGAACAGCATCGTCACCAGCACGATGTCGCCTTGGGCAATATCGGCCTTGGCGGCGGCGAGGGCCTCGGGCTTTTCCTCCCAATCGGCCGCCGCGTGGAAGCCGATGGTGACGCCGGGATGCGCGCGGTCGAACACCGCCTGTGCCCGCTGGAACGCGCCCGACAGATGATTGTCGAGCGTAATGACGACGACGCGCACCGGGGCGGTGGCTAAGGGCGCGCTACCGGGCATAATGCGCCTTGGCGTCGTAGAGCGTGTCGAGCGTGATCGGCGCGATGCCGCGTTCGGCGGCGTATTTCTCGGTATTCCGCCGCGCCTTGCCGCGCACGAAGAAGGGGATTTTGGCGAGCTCGCGTTCGGCGTCGGTGGTCCAGCCCGAACCCTCCTCGCCGTTCGTCCCGAGCGAAGTCGAGGGACGGGTGCCCAGCGCGACGCCCGCATCCCGTGTCTCGACTTCGCTCGACACGAACGGGATGTGCGTATCCGTCGTCTCGGTAACCGGCTGTGGCGCGCGGTGGCCACCATGCCCCAAATGGCTGGCGCCGGCGGCATCGCTGAATTCGAAATCGTCGCGGAACATCGTCAGCAGATGTTCTTCCAGCCCCATCACCAGCGGATGGACCCAGGTGTCGAACAGCACATTTGCGCCCTCGAACCCCATTTGCGGGCTGTAGCGCGCCGGGAAATCCTGGACATGGACCGGCGCCGAGATCACCGTACACGGAATGCGGTGGCGCTTGGCGATGTGGCGCTCCATCTGCGTGCCGAGCACGAGTTCGGGCTGCAGCCGCTCGATCGCGTCCTCGACCGCGAGATAATCGTCCGTGATCAGCGGCTCGACGCCGTAGAGCTTGGCCGCCTCGCGCAGCTCGCGCGCGAATTCGCGGTTGTAACAGCCGAGACCCACAACCTCGAACCCCAACTCGTCGCGGGCGACGCGGGCGGCGGCGATGGCATGGGTCGCGTCCCCGAAGATGAAGACGCGCTTGGCGGTGAGATAGGTCGAGTCGACTGATCGGCTCCACCACGGCAGGCGCGACGTGCTCAGCACATGGCTGGCGTCGATGCCCGCGACTTCGGCGACCTCGCGGATGAAATCGAGCGTCGCGCCATGACCGATCGGCACGGTGCGCACGGTTTTCTGGCCGAACTGCTTTTCGAGCCAGCGCGCGGCGGTGTCGCCGATTTCGGGGTAGAGCAGGATGTTGAAATCAGCCTCGCCCAGGCGGCGGATATCGTCGGGCGAGGCGCCCAACGGGGCGACGACATTCACGTCGACGCCGATCTGATCGAGCAGGCGGGTGATTTCCACCACATCGTCGCGGTGGCGGAAGCCAAGCGCGGTGGGGCCGAGCAGGTTGGCGCGGGGGCGGCCATCAAATCCTCCCCGAGCTTCGCTCGGGGAGGGGGACCATGCGGAGCATGGTGGAGGGGGCTGGAGCTGGGCGGAGACGGCTTCGCCACCTGTTAGCGCGGTCGGCCCCTCCACCGCGCTTTGCGCGGCCCCCCTCCCCGAGCAAGCTCGGGGAGGAATTGCGGCACAGAGCTTCCGCACCACCTGATAAAACGTCTCCGCCGCGCCCCAATTTTCCTTGCGGCTATAGCTTGGCAGCTCGAGCGGAATGGCGGGAATGCTGAGGCCCATCGCCTCGATCAGTCCGGTGGGGTCGTCCTGGATCAGCTCGGCGGTGCACGACGCACCGACCAGCAACGCCTGTGGCTGGAACCGCGCGATCGCGTCGCGCGCGGCCGACTGGAACAGCTCGGCGGTATCCTTGCCCAGGTCACGCGCCTGGAAAGTGGTATAGGTGACGGGCGGGCGCTTGCCGCGCCGCTCGATCATCGTGAACAGCAGATCAGCATAAGTGTCGCCTTGCGGCGCGTGCAGAACGAAATGCACGCCTTCCATCGCGGTGGCGATCCGCATGGCTCCAACATGGGGCGGTCCTTCATAAGTCCAGACGGTCAGCTGCATGGGCCGTCTCCGGCCGTCGCCCCAGCGAAAGCTGGGGCCGCTGGCGGCGCCTGACCCGCGCCTGCGCCAGCGATCCCGGCCTTCGCCGGGATGACGGGGGGAAGCTTCAACACATCACGCCGCCGGAGCGGACGCGCGAAGAGTTCGGCAAGGTCGCCAGCCTGATCGAAGCCGTGGATGGGCGAGAAGACTAGCTCGATCGCCCATTTGGTCGTCAACCCCTCGGCTTCGAGCGGATTGGCGAGGCCGAGGCCGCAGACGGTAAGGTCGGGTTTTGCCGCACGAACACGGTCGAGCTGGCGGTCGACATCCTGCCCTTCCGAAATTGTCGTGGTCGCGGGCAACAGCGCCAGATCGCGGGCCAAATGGCGACGGTGGAGATAGGGCGTACCCACCTCAATAGGTGTCATGCCAAGCTCAACCGACAGGAAGCGCGCCAGCGGCACTTCCAGCTGCGAGTCGGGGAGGAAGAAGATGGTCTTGCCCGCCAACCGGTCGCGCGAATGCTCGATCGCGCGCTTGGCGCGTTCGCGGCCGGGTGCGATCACAGCGCGGAAATGCATCTCGTCAATGCCGAAAGCGCGCGCGGCGGCGTGGAGCCAGTCGGTCGTCCCTTCCGCGCCGAACGGGAATTGCGCGTCGAGGCGGGCGGCGCCGCGATCCTCCAGCATCCGGGCTGTTTCGCCCAGGAACGGCTGCGCCAGCAGGAAGCGGGTATTGGGGCCGACCGGCGGCAAGTCGCCTGAGCGGCGCGGCGGGAACATGCGCACGCGGGCAATGCCCAGCTCGGCGAACAAGCGAGCAAACTGATCCTCGACAATATCGGGCAGCGCGCCGACGATCATCAGCTCGGGTGCGGCGTCGGCGGGCGCGGCGGGCAGTTGCGGCACCAGCGCGGCGAGGCAGGCATCCTCGCCCTCGGTAAAGGTCGTCTCGATGCCGCTGCCCGAATAATTGACGACGCGCACCCGGGGATTGTGCTTGGCCGACAGGCGCTGCGCGGCGCGCGACAAATCGAGCTTGATCACTTCGCTGGGGCACGAGCCGACCAGGAACAGCATGCGGATGTCGGGGCGGCGCGCGAGCAGCTGATCTACGACGCGATCGAGTTCCTCATTGGCGTCGGCGAGTCCCGCCAGATCCTTGTCGTCGATGATCGCGGTGCCGAAGCGCGGTTCAGCAAACACCATGACGCCGGCCGCCGATTGCAGCAGATGCGCGCATGTCCGCGAGCCGACCACCAGGAAAAAGGCGTCCTGCACCTTGCGGTGCAGCCAGATGATGCCGGTCAGCCCGCAGAACACCTCGCGCTGGCCGCGTTCGCGCAGCACGGGCTGGCAGTCTGCGCCGGCGGCGGCGGCAAGCGAGAGAGGGGGCGTCATGCCGCCACCACCGACAGGGGAGCGGCGGGTCGCGCCGCTTGCAGCCGCGCCGCGCGCAGCTTCAAAATGAATTGCGCCGCATTGATGAGGTAGGCGGCATAAGCGGCAAGCGCGATCCCCATCCGCGCCTGCGGGCTGCCCCAATCGCCGATCAGCGCCGCCAGATAGGCGGTGTGCAGCGCCAGCACGAGCATGGAGAAAACGTCTTCCCAAAAGAAAGCGCGGGCAAACAGCCATTGTCCGAACACGACCTTCTCCCAGGCGGCGCCGGTGATCATGATGGTGTAGAGCACCAATGTCTTGACGACGACCGAAGCGGTTGCCGCACCGGCGCCATCGCCGCTTGCCAGATAGCGCAGCACCAGCGCGAGGCTGACCAGAAAGACAAAGAATTGAACGGGCGCCAGAATCGCCTGCACCAGCGTCCACCGCGTTGCATCGCGGCGAGCACGTTGTTCGGGCGTGTAAAGTGCCGACCCGTTGCGGGACTGCGCTTTCGCCGTGGAAGTTCGCTTGTCGCGCATCACTCCCCGCTGGCCATCCTTCCAAGACAGGGAGAGTAGGACTCGCTAGACCTAAGTGTCAACTTAAATTGACGTATAGAAAACTTTACAATGAAACGCGGTCGGCATAGGCTGCTCCCTGATCAGACCGCTCCATGCAGAACGGGACCGAGTCGGTGGGGCGTGCGGCCCTTCGCGGGCATCTGCCCGCAGATCGATGACGGTTCTCCCGGGGTAGCCTGTGCTTGAGGAGAGCGGGGCATGGCGTCGTTTTTCGGTTTCGCGCGGGGACGGATGGCAACGCCAGCCGCTGATGCGTTGCGTCCTCACCGTCCTCTCAACGATCGGTCTCCGGCCGAACTGGCTGCGCTGATCAGCGGGGAAGTGATTCCGCGCATGGTCGCGCTCTCCCGTCCGCAGGCTGATATCATCGACCTGGCCGCGCAAAATCCCCATATTTCGGCCGCCGATATCGATGGCTTGATCCCGCTGGTGCTTGATCTTGACTCGACGGGACTGCACGAGCGGATCGATCAGCTCGTCGCGCGCGGGGTGACGAACGAGGCATTGCTGATCGATCTGATCGCCCCGCTCGCACGGCGCCTCGGCCGCTTGTGGGAAGAGGATCGCTGCGACTTTATCGACGTTACCATGGGCATCTGGCGATTGCAGGAGCTGGTGCACGAGCTGGGCGCCCGCCGACCGTGCCGGGCGAACGATCCGGCCGCTGCGCGTCGCGCGCTGTTCGCGACCATGCCTGGCGATCACCACGGTTTCGCTACCGTCTTGATTGCAGAGGTTTTTAGCGGACGCGGCTGGCAAGCGGACCGGCTGGGCGATGTCGCCATGTCGGATATCAGCAAATGCCTTGCCTCTGCGAGCTATGACCTTGTTGGATTGACCGTCACCAGCACCTGCCATATGGCGCCGCTTCCTTCGGTCATCCGGGCCTTACGCAGCGTGTCGATCAATCCGCGTCTTGTCATTCTGGTCGGCGGCTACGCGATCGGCGGCGATCATGCGCAGGCGCTTGCCATGGGCGCCGACGGGACAGCGGGCGATGCGCGTGAGGCGGCGGTGCTCGCTGAGCGGCTGGTCGATGCGGCGCGGCTGCCGCAGGCCGGCATTTGACTAGTCCCAGGGAGTACGGCGTTTAAGCCGATGAAC
>CANJKQ010000008.1 GCA_947474905.1 Pseudomonadota bacterium
AGATATTCTGGTAATAGGCCATCGCCCGCCCTCCCCCCGGTCGTCCGCACGGTTCATGCGGCGCCGGCCTGGATCATTGGTATCGGTTCGCCCGATTCTCGGCGGGCGACGGGTTTCTCAGCGCCAGACCGGCAGGTTGAGCCACCAGGTCCACCATTCCGGCCAACCGCGTGTCCACACCGGCCCTGAAATCACGATGCACACCGCGCTCCAGAAGCCGGCGTTGAGCGCGAGCAGCAGCCCGAGCCGGTGAACACCCAGCGTGCCGATCGAATAGCCGATCGTGTCGCGGAAGAACGCGTCCTCATATTCGGGCGACTTCACTTCGCCCCGAGTCCCCGTTGAGTCTCGGGGCGGGTTGACCGCCGACAGGATGAGGCCGCCGTGCAGCGCGAGTGCCAGCGTGGTGGTGAAGAAGAAGCTCACCGCCAGCATGTGCGCCGGGTTGTAGTGGAAATGGAGATATTGGTAGCCGGTGTTGGACACCCAATCGAGGTGGCTGAAGATGCCGTAGGGGAAGCCCCAATGCCAGGCGCCGAGCAGCAACGGGCGGATCACCACCAGCGTCACATAGGCCAGGATCGCGAAGCCGAAGGCGATGGGCACATGATAGCCCATGCCAAGCTTGCGACAGATTTCCACCTCGCGCAGCGCCCAGGACACAAACGCCCCGATCGCGCAGATGGTGATGATCTGCCAGAAGCCGCCTTCCTTAAGCGGCGCCAGCCCCAGGCCATATTTCAGGTCAGGCGGCGCGATCGAGATCAGCCAGGGGTCCCAGGTGGGGCCCTGCGATGCGGCATAAAAAATGAGCAGCGTGCCCAACAGCGCGCACAGCGCGGTGGTGACGCCGAAAAAGCCCACATAAAAGGGCCCGACCCAGAAATCGAAGAGGTCGCCGCCGATCAGCGTCCCACCCCGGACCCGATATTTTCGCTCGAAGCTCAAGAGCGCCATGGCTGTCTCTCCGTGCTTTCCGTGTCTCCCCGCCAGGGCCGAATGACCCGGACGGATGTGAAATCATGCGCCTGAGCCGGGGCGGGTCGCTGTCGCGGGCCCGCCCCAAACTCAAACTAGTGCCGCGCTGTTCGCAGACGCGGCGGTCGACGGCCCTGTTAGGACGCCGAAGGCGCGGCCGGCGCCGTGACGGCCGCCGTCGCGGTCTTGTGACCGCCATCCAGCCAATTGTACCGATCGGGGCTGAGCAGAATGAAATGGATCAGCAGCGCAAGGACAAACAGGAAAATGGCAAGCGCGACCAGCGTGCGACGCGGGTCGAAAATCATCCAAAGTCTCCACATGGCGTGGGCTCCTTTGCTATTGTTCGAAAATCTGGCGGGTTATTGGCCCAGCCAGGGCTTCCAGAACCACACCAGAATGTGGGCAAAAACGGCGATCAACGTGAACAGGCCGAAGCTGCCCATGAAGATCTTGTGGAATTCTTTGGCTTCGTCGGGCGTAAGGTACGTGCCCGGACCCATCCTTTCATCACTCATATCAAGGTTCCTTCGTCTTGATCGACCCGACGAGATCCGGCGCGCGGCACGCGTCCCCCGGGGGCATCCAGGCGGCACCATCGCCGCAAGGATTGGTTGTCGCAGCCGGCGCGGGGCCGGTGCGGAATTGGGTGGAGGCGCGGATCATCCGCCCCTCGCTTCATCGATGGCGAGCGCCAGGCGCTGGCAAGTGACCACATCCTCGCCAGCGCGGCGCGCGGCACGCTCGGCGGCGTCGCGGATGCGCTTGGCGACCGAAATGCGGATCAGCACCGGCTCGCGCTCCAGCGCGCGATCGAGCTCGGCCTTGGCGGCGTCCTCCCAGCCGATATCGCGCTCGCCGCGCGCTGGTGTCGGCTCGACCCGGTCGAGCTGGCCCGCCAGCGGCAGGATGTGGAACAGCGCGTCGAACAGCGCATTCACCACTTCCTGGATCAGATAGGTCGCGCCGGCATAGCCCATGAACGGCGTGCCGGTGTGGCGACGGATCACCGCACCGGGGAAGCTTGCCGGGATATACACCCCGCGACCGCCCGCCTCGGCCAGATACATCCGTTCATTATAGCTGCCGAACAGGATGAGCGGCGGGTTGTCGCGGATCATGTCGCGGACGGTGACGTTGTCGGGTTTGACGCCTGCCGAGCGGTTGACCGCAAAATGGCAGGGCAGGCCCATATCCTCTTCGAGGAAGTGGCGGATGCCCCTCGCATAGGTTTCGGTGGCGACGATACCGAAGCTTGCGGTACCGAAGAAATCCTGCGTGACCGAGCGCCACAAGTCCCAGAGCGGCTTGATCGTGGTGTGCTTCTCGCGCTCGATGAACGGTTCGGGATCAAGGCCCGTCAGCTCGCCCAGCGTGCGCAGGAAAAGCGTGGTCGATTCAAGCCCGATTGGCGCCTGCAGATAGGGCCGCTCGAGCGCCTCGCACAGCCCGCGCCCGAATTCGCGATAAAGGCAGATGTTAACGTGCGCGTTGGTCAGCTTCTTCACATCGGCGAGATGGCTGCCCATCGGGAAGACCATGTTGATCTCGGCGCCGATCCCTTCAACCAGACGGCGGATTTCGGCGAGGTCGCTCGGGCAATTGAAGGTGCCGTAGATCGGGCCGATGATGTTGACGCGGGGCTTGTCGCCGGCCTTCAATTCCTTGGCCGCCGGGATTTTCTTGGTGCCGAACTGCGTCCACAGCCAGGCGAGCGCGCGATCGGCCGATTGCCACTGATCCTCGTCAATCGTGCGCGGCAGGAAGCGCTGGATATTGGTGCCCTCGGGCGTCACGCCGCCGCCGATCATCTCGGCAATCGATCCGGTCACCACCACGGCGGGCAGATCGGGATCGAGCGTTTTCCAGGCACGCTTCATCGCGCCTTCGGTGCCATCGCGGCCCAGCTCCTGTTCGGAAAGGCCCGTGACGACGATCGGCAGCTCATGCGGCGGCAGCGCATCAGTGTAATGGAGGACGGAGGTAACCGGCAGATTCTCGCAGCCCACCGGGCCGTCGATGATGACCTGCAGGCCCTTGATCGCGGTGAAGGCGTAAACTGCGCCCCAATAACCGCCCGCGCGGTCATGATCGATGATGAGGGTCATGACGCGCGATCCGTCATCCCAGCGCACGCTAGGATCGCGCGCGGCAAGCGCCCGCGCCAGACTGCCCGACCCCAGCTTTCGCTGGGGTGACGGTTGAGAGTAACGCCCCTCACGTCCCCACCGCCTCTGCTGCCTTAGCGGCGGCGATGCGTTGCGCGGCGTATTTGGCCTTGAAGTCGGGGCGATCGACCGGGGTTTCGGTCCACACGCCGGCGGTTGCGCCATCGCCGACGCCGTCGAAGAACGCGCGCATCCGGTCAAAGCGATCCTTGTTCGCCATCGCGGCGTTGACCACCATCGCCAGGCTGCCCGCGCCCGCCGGGCCCATCAGCGGCCGCGCGGAAATGAGGTTGGTGAAGTAGAGCGCCGGGATCGCTTTCGACTTGGCGTGCTGCACCACCGGCGTCGTGCCGATGGCGAGATCGGGGCCGAATTCTTCGACCGCCGCCAGATCCTGCTCCAGGCTGGCGCGATACTGCACGCGCGTGCCATGCGCCTCCAGCCAGTCGCGATCGGGGTCGGACCAGACCGTGCGCGGGCAGGCCGTGCCGACATAGGGTACCTCAGCGCCGCTTTCGATCAGCAGCCGCGCGACGAGCAGTTCCGAGCCTTCATAGCCCGAGACGGTGATGCGCCCCTTGACCGGCCGCGCGGCGAGCGCCCCGGCGATCGCGGGCAGGAAGCGATCCTTCGCCGCGTCGACTTTCGCCTGCGCGATGCTGCAAGCCTGGCCGATCGCATCGAGCCAGGCAGCGGTGCCGTCGCGCCCGACCGGTGCTGAGCCGACCACGGTGCGCCCCGCTGCTTCAAACTCGCGGATACTGGCGGTGTAGAAGGGGTGGATCGCCGCCACTGCCGCGCAATCGAGCGCCGCGTACAGCTCGCGCCATTCGCGCGTGGGGACGACCGGGCCGGCCGCGAGGCCCAGCGGCTCCAGCATCAAGCCGATGCCGGGTGGGTCAGCCGGGAACATCTCACCCAGGAGAGTCACCGTCGGCCGGTCCGGTCGATGGGTAGGCTCGGCCACCGGGCCGGCCATTGCTTCCTTGCGCGCATAGCTGAGCATCGCGCCCGCCAGCACATCCTTCGCCTCGGCATGCGTCGGCACGCCAAAGCCCGGCACATCGATGCCGATCACGCGCACGCCGTTGATCGCGTCGGGCAGCAATTGCAGCGGCACGCCCGAGGCGGTCGGCACGCAGAGATTGGTAACGACGATGGTGTCGTAGAGCGCCGGGTCAGCCAGCCCCTCGACCGCTTCCTTGATATCCTCAAACAGCTTGCCGGTGACGAGCGTTTCCGAGCTGAACGGCACATAGCCGACACTGCGCCGCGCGCCGTAGAAATGGCTGGTGAAGGTGAGGCCGTAGACGCAGCAGGCGGAGCCCGACAGCACGGTCGCGGTGCGCCGCATCCGCAAGCCGACGCGCAGGGACCCGAATGCCGGGCACATGGATTGCGGCTGGTCGTGCGGGCCCTTGGGGTAATCGGCGGCGTAGCGATCGAGCAATTCGGCCTTGCCCGCCTGCGCCGCCGCTTCGCGCAGCGTGTCGGCGGACGAACAGCCGCCTTCGCTTGCCGAAGCGAGGTCGATCCGGTCGCGATCGCGGGATGGAGGGGTGATGCCGTCCATCCTAGACCTGATCGTACACCACTTCGAGGCTCGGCTTGGGCGCGAAATGCTTGCCGTGCATGTCGGCCTGGGTCGCGGGCATCAGCTCGAAATCGGCACCCGTCACATCCGCCGAGAACAAGGCGAGCAGGCCGTCCTGATCGAGCGGGGCGGGGCGCACCGGCGGCGCCTCGGCGACGTTGAGCGCCAGTTCCTCGAACAGCGGCCCCCATTGCCCATCGGGCCGGCCGATAATCTGGTAGTTGGCGGATTTGCGCCGAATATCCTCGTTCGCCGGGATTGCGGTGAGCACCGGAATGCCGACCGAACGGGCAAAGGCATGCGCCTCGCCCGTGCCGTCATCCTTGTTGATGATCATGCCGGCGACGCCAACATTGCCGCCGAGCTTGCGGAAATATTCCACCGCCTTGCAGACATTATTGGCGACGTAGAGCGACTGGAGATCGTTCGAGCCGACGACGATTACCTTCTGGCACATGTCGCGGGCGATCGGCAGGCCGAAGCCACCGCACACCACGTCGCCCAGAAAATCGAGCAGGACGTAATCAAAGTCCCAATCGTGAAAGCCCAGTTTCTCGAGCGTCTCAAAGCCGTGGATGATGCCGCGCCCGCCGCAGCCGCGACCGACTTCGGGCCCGCCCAGCTCCATCGCGAAGACGCCGTCGCGCTGGAAGCAGACATCGCCGATCGCGACTTCCTCGCCCGCCAGCTTCTTGGCGCTCGACGTTTCGATGATCGACGGTGTCGACTTGCCGCCGAACAACAGGCTGGTCGTGTCCGACTTGGGATCGCAGCCGATCAACAGCACGCGCTTACCCTGCTGCGCCATCATGTAGCTGAGGTTGGCGAGCGCGAAGGATTTGCCCGATCCGCCCTTGCCGTAGATCGCGATGATCTGCGTTTCTTTCTTCACCGGGCCGGTCGGCACGGGGTCAGGCTCCTGCGCGGCTTCATCGCGCAGCGGGCCCGGGTCCAGCATGCTCATACGCCCCTCCAATCGAGAATCATCTTGCGGCAATCGCCGTCTTCAAAGGCGGCCGGATAGGCCTCGACCGCTTCCGTCGCCGGGCGGACATGGCTGATGAGACCGCCAAGGCGGAGCGCGCCGACATCGATCAGCGCGCGCGTCCGGGCCAGGTCTTCGGGCGCGAATTCGGCCGAGATGCGCAGCCGCGCCTCACGCATGAAGGCGGGCGGAAAGCGGAAAGCGATATGGGTGTAGAACCCCGCCAGCACGATCTCACCCTGTTTGGCGAGATGGCCAACCAGCGTGTCGACGATGTCGGCCGCGCCGCTTGCGTCGACGATGGTACGATAATCGCGGCGCTCATCCTCTTCCGGCGCGATGACGCGGTAGCCGACGCCATCCCGCCGGGCGGCGTTGGTTTCCCAAACGGTCGGCGCCGCGCCGCCGCGCGCCATCGTCATCCGCGCGATCAGGCGACCGAGAACACCGTGACCGATGATCAGCTCGGGCGTATCACCACCGGCAACCGCGTGATGCGCGGTCGCGGCCAGCGCCATCAATATGCCGTCCCGCCCGAGCGACTCGGCAACCGCCAGCGCACGATGGGCGGGCAAGATCACCCGACGCGCGGTGCCACCGAACAAGCTGCGCGCGCCTTCATAACAATTGGCGCCGGGCACAAAGACCCATTCGCCGATCCGCGATTGCGCATCGCGGCCAGCGTCAACGACGCGGCCGACCGATTCGTACCCCGGCACCAGCGGATAGCCCATGCCCGGAAACGCAGGCATCTGGCCGCTCCACAGCAATTTTTCGGTGCCCGCGCTGACCCCGCTCCAGGCGATTTCGACAAGCACATCGGTTGCGCCCAAGGGGGCAAGCGTCAGCGGGCGGAGACCGATCCGTCGCGGTGCGTCGAGAATGACCGCCAGCGTGTCCAAGCTGCGCTCCCCTGCATAAGGCCCGTTTGCCGGGTCTTTCCTGCAGTTGTCACATTATCTTTACGTGAAGGTATGTCAATCTAAATTGACGGTCACTGTCAACGCCGCTTGTCATCGGGTGGCGACGATCGCCGAGACGGTAAGCGGTATAGCCGTCGGCACGCGCCGGATGCGGCGAAAGCCGGCGTGATCCAGCATCGCAGCAATCTCGCGATGGCTTCGAGGGCGGCCTGAGCCCATCGCCCAGAGATAGAGGCCGAAATAGGCGTCGCCCGCCGGTTCTGCGCCGCGCGTCTCGGCCATTGGCTCGGCGATCAGCAGAGAGCCACCGGGCGGCAATGCTGCATGGATGTTGCGCAGCAATTGCCGGGCAGGATCATCGTCGTGATCGTGCAATACGCGGATCAGCGTGATCAGATCATGGCCAGGCGGCAGGGCGTCGGCGAGAAAATTGCCGCCTGCAATCGCGACTCGATCGGCGATGCCAGCTTCAGCCAGCGCAGCCTGCGCACGCGCGCCAACGGCGGCCAGATCGAACAGCGTGAAGTCGAGCGTCGGCGCAACCAAAGCAACCGCGCGGATGAACCGTCCCTCGCCCCCGCCAACGTCCAGCATGCGCCGGTGCCGACCAAAGCGATAGGCCCGGGTGACATGGTCCGCGATCAGCGCCTGCGATGCCGCCATCAGCCGGGAATAGGCCGCGACCTGATCGCCATCGCCCTCGCCCGCATGTTCGGCATAGCGCCAATAGGCGGAGAGCTGACCGCCGCCGCGCGTGCGCAATTGCGCCAGGGGATCGGCGAGATCGGCATAGAGCAGCCGATGATGCGCCACCATCTCGGCAATCCCCGGATTGCCCAGCAACGCTGCGCCGTCAGCGCCCAGTGCCCAGCGGTTGTCCAGCCGCTCTACCAACCCCAGTGCGGCGGCGGCACGAAGCAGGCGGTCCGCCGCTGCGACCGGCAGGTCGATGGCCGCCGCCACGGCCTCGGTTGACATCGGCCCCGCCGCCAATCGGGCGAGCAAGCCGCTTTCCAGCGCGGCGGCCAGTGTTTGCGAATAAGTGAACCCCGCCAGCAGATCAAACAGCGCCCGCGCGCGCCGCCGCGCCACGGGCCGGGTCAGCCAAAGCCCCGCCGCCATCCGCTGAAAGCGCGGGTCAGCCAGCAAGCGATTGCGCCAGCCAATCCATTTTTCGCGCCACTGTTCCGCCTGCGCCAAGCACCGCTCCGTCAATTGGACAAAAGCAACTGTCCAGATGGTTTGACAGATGTTAGGATGGCGTCAACCGGAACAGGATCGGATGGCATGCCGGAAGGCGAGGCGATCATCATCGGCGCGGGAATAGGGGGGCTGGCGAGCGCCGCCCTGCTGGCCGCGCGCGGGGTGCCCGTTACGGTCTGCGAGGCGCAAGCCAAGCCCGGCGGCAAGCTGCGCGAAGTGATGGCGGGCGGCCAAGCGATTGATGGTGGCCCCACCGTTTTCACGATGCGCGACGTCTTTGACGAACTGTTCTTCGCGGCTGGCGCGCGCCTGGAAGATGAAGTGCCGATGCAGCGGGCCGAGTTGCTCGCGCGGCACGCCTGGGGCGCGGATCGACTCGATCTTTATGCCAATCTTGACCGCAGCATCGCCGCTGTCCGCGATTTCGCGGGCGCGCGCGAGGCAGAGGGATTCCGCCGTTTCATGGCAGAAGCCGCCCATATCCACGCGACACTCGACCGGCCGTTTCTGCGCGCGACCAAGACCAACCCCATTGGCCTTACCTGGCGAATGGGGATCAAGGGCTTTGCCGATCTCAACTCGATCCGCCCCTATCAGACGCTGTGGTCGGCGCTGGGCGATCATTTCTGCGACTCGCGGCTGAAGCAGCTATTTGGTCGATATGCGACCTATGCCGGATCGTCGCCATTTCGCTGTCCGGCGACGCTGATGCTGATCGCGCATGTCGAGGCGAGCGGGGTGTGGCTGGTCGATGGCGGCATGCACCGGCTGGCGCAAGCGCTGGAGCGAGTTGCCACGCGCCACGGGGCGCGGTTTCGCTATGACGCGCCGGTGGCTGAAATCCTGGTCGAACGCGGGCGCGCCGCTGGCATTCGCCTGGCAAGCGGCGAACGGCTGAATGCCAGCCAGATCATCTGCAACGCCGATCCTGCCGCGCTTGGCGCCGGGCATTTCGGCACCGCCGTCCGCCGTGCCACTGGCGCTACCCGCCCACGCGACCGATCGTTGAGCGCGCTGGTCTGGACCGCCGTCGTGCGACCGAGCGGCTTTCCGCTTGTCCGCCACAATGTCTTTTTCTCGACCGATTATGCGGCTGAATTCGCCGCGCTGTGCGCCGGCCGCCTGCCCGACGACCCCACCATCTATGTCTGCGCGCAGGACCGCGACGATTTGGGCCAGGGCGCGCCCGACGCTGGGGAGCGCGTCCAGATCATCATGAATGCCCCCGCCGGTGGCGACGCCGCCACCCCCACCCAAGCGGAGATTGACCGATGGACCGACCGGATGCTCGCCACGCTCGCCCGATCGGGGCTGGCGCTCAATCTTTCGCCCGCGCAATCGGTGCTGACGACGCCCACGGGCTTCAACGCGCTGTTTCCACAGACGGGTGGAGCCCTTTATGGACGGGCCTCGCACGGGTGGGCGGCGTCCTTCCGCCGCCCGGGCGCGCGGACACGGATCCCTGGGCTCTACTTGGCGGGCGGGGGAACGCACCCGGGGGCGGGCGTGCCGATGGCGGCGCTGTCGGGCCGACTCGCCGCCTCGGCAGTATTGCGCGACCGCGCTTCGACGTCCGCGTCGACGCGCAAGGCTATGCCTGGTGGTATATCGACGCCTTCAGCGATGACGGACGCTATGGGCTGACGATCATCGCGTTCATCGGCAGCGTCTTTTCGCCCTATTACAAATTCTCCGGCCGCCATGCGCCTGACAATCACTGCGCGATCAATGTCGCGATGACCGGCCCGCGCGCCGGCGCCTGGGCAATGACCGAGCGGGGGCGATCGCATGTCGATCGCGGACCCGACCATTTCGCGGTGGGGCCCAGCGCGCTGCACTGGGACGGCGCGTGCCTGACGATCAATATCGACGAGATTTCAGCCCCCATCCCCGCGCGGGTGCGCGGGCAAGTGCGGGTGTGGCCGATGATGACGGGCGGCACCGCCTTCACGCTCGATCCCCATGGCCACCACCGCTGGCACCCGGTCGCGCCGCGCGCGCGGATTGAGGTGGCGATGGCGCACCCCGGTATCAGCTGGAAAGGCGATGGCTATTTTGACAGCAATTTCGGTGAC
The DNA here is from genome assembly GCA_947474905.1 of Pseudomonadota bacterium. The sequence continues at coordinate 9,927 of CANJKQ010000008.1, forward strand.
GAGCCATTAGAGGCGGGATTCATCGACTGGCACTGGTCGCGCGCGCATCTGCGTGATGATGTCGCGGTGCTCTATGAAGGAACGCGCGCCGATGGCGAGCGCTTCAACCTGGCGCTGTGCATGGACCGGCAAGGCGAATGGCGCGATGCGGTGCCGCCGCCAATGGCGCGGCTGCCGCGATCGGGCTGGCAAGTCGATCGCCGCACCCGGGCCGATACCGGCTGCACGCCGCGCGTGCTGAAAACGTGGATCGACGCGCCTTTCTATGCCCGGTCGGCGATTGCGACGCGGCTTTATGGTGAGGATGTCCACGCCGTACACGAGAGCCTGTCGCTCAGGCGATTCGCCTCATTCGTCGTCCAGACGATGCTGCCCTATCGCATGCCCCGCGTCTTCTGGTGACCGGGCGCGATCCGCCTTGTCCTTGGCGATCGACCGGGTGACCGACCAATATTGCCAGCCGCCAATCCCCAGCGCGACGATGGCGGAAAAGGTCAGTTCGACCAGGCCGTAATATTTGTGAGGCATCGCTCCCTCCCGTTTTCAGGCCGTTGCATCCGCGGTTGCGATGCGCCGAATACGCTCGGCCACCAGCGCGGGCGCCTCTTCATGCGCTAGATGGCCAAGCCCAGCCAGCATGTCCACCTGCGCGTCGGGCAAGCGTTCGGCGATATGCCTGACGCCGTCCGCCGGCACCGCCGCATCGCCGTCGCCATGGATCAGCGTGACGGGCAGTGTCAGCCCCGGCAGATCGGCGTAGAGTGCATCCAAATCCCACTCCGCCATCATCGTAATGGCGCCCGCGCAATGGCCGGCGCGACGGAACAGCCGCGCATAGCATTCCACCCCGACCGCATCGATCTTCGATCCCGTCGAGCGGACCAGAAACCGCTCCACTTCCCCTGGCGTCGACGCGATTCGCGCGAAAATGTGCGGCGCGAAGGGATTGACGAAGAGCAGCTTGGCCAGCGTCGGGAAAATCCG
>CANJKQ010000009.1 GCA_947474905.1 Pseudomonadota bacterium
CGGCCAGGATTTCTTCTCGATCTTCTGTCGCGCGACCGATGAGAATGGCCAGTTGCTCAGCGATCAGGCGATTGCCGACCATATGAATTTCCTGATGATGGCGGCGCATGACACCATCACCTCATCGGCGACCAGCCTGGTGATGATGCTGGCGCGGCATCAGGATTGGCAGGATAAGCTGCGCGAGGAAGTGCTGGCGCTGGGGCTGAACGATGACGACGGCCCCGCTTATGGCCAGCTCGATCGCATGGAGCTCACGCTATGGGCGTTCCGCGAGGCGCTGCGGCTGGTGCCGCCCGTCCCCTCCATCCCGCGTCGGGCGCTGAAGGAATTTGAATTTGGCGGATACCGCATTCCCGCCGGAACACAGGTAGGCTTGTCGGTTGGCTATACGCACAAAATGCCCGACATCTGGCCTGACCCCGAGCGGTTCGACCCGATGCGCTTTTCGCCCGATCAGGCACGCGGCCGCCACAAATATGCCTGGGTGCCCTTTGGCGGCGGCGCACATATGTGCCTGGGCCTGCACTTTGCGGAGATGCAGATCCGCATCCTGATGGCGCAGTTGCTCCGCCGCTATCGCATCGACCTCGCACCCGGCGCGGGCGAGGACTGGCAGGCCTGGCCCATCCCCCGGCCAAAGGATGGGCTGCCCGTGACGTTCGTGCCGCTAGAATAAATAACCGTCATTGCGAGGAGCGTCAGCGACGAAGCAATCCAGGCTCGGCGCAAGCTGGATTGCTTCGCTTCGCTCGCAATGACGGGTAGCCGGATTTACGCCGACACCGCTTCCAGCGTCGGGTAATCGATATAACCTTCAGGCCCCTGGCTGTACCACGTCCTGATATTGCCCTCATTCAGCGGCGCGCCGGTGCGCAGCCGTTCGGGCAGATCGGGATTGGCGAGGAATGCGCGACCAAAGCTGACCGCGTCCGCAACGCCCGAATCGAGTGCCGCCTGCGCATCGGCAGCGGTGAAATATTCGGAATTCACCACCAGCGGGCGCGTAAAGACCTCCCGGATCGCGGGCGATTGCTTGGGCACATCGGTGCGGCCAAAGGTGCCATCGGGGCCGGGTTCGCGCAGTTCGAGAAACGCGATGCCGATGTCGTTGAGCAGCCTGGCAGCCGCGGTGAAGGTCAACTCGGGCTGACTGTCATCCACGCCTTGCGAATTGCCGTTGGGCGACAGGCGAACCGAGGTGCGATCCGCGCCCGCCACCGACGCCACCCGCTCCGCCACTTCGCGCAGCAGCCGCGTGCGGTTCTCAATCGAGCCACCATAAATATCGTCGCGATGATTGGCGTTGTCGCGCAGGAACTGGTCGATCAGATAGCCATTGGCGGCGTGGATCTGGACGCCATCGAAACCTGCGGCAAGCGCATTGCGGGTGGCGCGGGCATAATCGTCGAGCAGGCCCGGAATTTCTTCAATGGCGAGCGGGCGCGCGGTCTCAAAATCCTTGCGGCCATCATAAGTGTGCGCCTGGCCGGGCGACGCGGTGGCCGAGGACGACACCGGCTGTTCGCCGATGACCGAGGAATGGACCTGCCGCCCCATATGCCACAGCTGCGCGACGATACGACCTCCGGCGGCATGCACCGCCGCCGTCACCGGCGCCCATGCCGCTGCCTGCTCATCAGACCACAGGCCCGGCGCGAACGGCCAGCCCAGGCCCTGGCGGCTGATGCCGGTCGCTTCGGAGATGATCAGCCCGGCGCTCGCCCGCTGCGCGTAATATTCGGCCATGATCGGCGTCGGCACATGCTCGCGCGTCGCGCGGCCGCGCGTCAGCGGCGCCATCAGGATGCGGTTGGGCGCGGCAATCGCTCCAAGTTGAACCGGATCGAAAAGGGTGGGCATAGCGTTGTCATCCTTGGCTTGTGGCCGATGATCGGCCGGGACAAAGCGCAGATAGCTCGCTAAGGCCGCGCTTGCACCTATGCCCTACCGCAAGTTTTTCTGCCATGGCTGAAACCAAAGCCGCTGATCGGGCGCCACCGCAAGGCAATGGCCTGGCGCTGGCGGCGGTGCTGGCGGGCAATATCGCGCTCGCTTTCGGCCCATGGTTTGTGCGGGTGGCGGGATCAGGGCCGGTTAGCGCCGCCTTCTGGCGTGTCACGCTGGCGGCGCCGATCCTGGCGGTATTGGCGATGCGGAGCGGCTGGCGGCCCGGGCGCCTTCCCCTTGGCCTTGGGCTGAGCCTGGTGATCGGCGGAGTCTGTTTCGGCGCCGATCTGGCGAGCTGGCACCTCGGCATCGTCCGCACTACGCTTGCCAATGCGACCTTGTTCGGCAATGCAGCCGTGCTGTTTTTCCCGGTCTATGGCTTCATCGCGGCAAAGGCGCTGCCCAATCGGTCGCAGGCGCTGGCATTGCTGCTGGCAGCTGCGGGAGCGGCGCTGCTGCTTGGCCGGTCCTATGCGCTCGATCCGCGCCATCTGGCGGGCGATTTGCTGTCGCTGACGGCGGGCATCCTCTACACCGTCTATTTCATCGCGATGGCGCGCGTGCGGCAAGTGATGGCGCCCCTGCCGGCGCTGACGCTATCGACGATTGCCAGCACCCTGCCGCTGCTATGCTTCGCCTGGGCAGCGGGTGAAGCGATCTGGCCGGCGCATTGGGGCGCGTTGATCGGGCTGGCATTGGCGAGCCAAGTGTTCGGCCAGGGATTGATGATCTATGCGATCGGGCGCTTATCGCCCCTGGTGATGGGAATCGCCCTGCTCATCCAGCCGGTGGTAAGCGCGAGCATTGGCTGGCTTGCCTATGGCGAACGGCTGGGCGCGCCCGACCTGATCGGCGCCATGCTGGTCGCAGCAGCGCTGGTGCTGGTCCGCCGGGGAAGCTAAAGCGGCGACCAAGGAGCCAGTTCACGATGACCGAGACGATTGCCGCCGACGCCACGCTTGACGAAATCCGCGCCGGCCTTGCCCCGCTGATCGCCGCCAATGCGGCGTTTGACGGGTGGAGCGACGCGGCGCTGCTCACCGCCGCCGATCAGGCTGGCGTCGACCCTGATGTCGCGCGGCTGGCGTTCAATAGCGGCGCGGTCGGCATGATCGATGCCTGGTTCGCGCATGTCGACGCGGCAATGGCGCGCGCGCTGCCGCCCGAGACGCTGGCGACGATGAAAGTCCGGCAAAAGATCGCCGCGCTGGTCGAGGCGCGGCTGGCGGTGCTGGCTGACCGTCGCGAAGCGCTGCGCCGTGCCCTGGCCCTGCTCGCTATGCCGCAAAACGCCGCGCATGCCGCGACGCTGGGTTGGCGCGCGGCCGACCTGATGTGGCGCGCGGCGGGCGACACCGCCACCGATTACAACCACTATACCAAGCGCGCGCTGCTGATGGCGATCTATGCCGCGACGATCACCGTTTTCCTTGACGATGAAAGCGACGACTGGGCCGATACCCGTGCCTTCCTTGCCCGCCGCATCGAAGCGATTATGCGCTTTGAAAAGGCCAAGGCCGGCTTTTTGCGCCGTACCGAGAATTTGCCGAGCTTGTCCCGCTTTATTGGACGGCTGCGCTATCCGGTGGTCTGACAGCTAGTCCTTGCTGCTCGCGGGATCGGCGGCAGCATCGCTATTGATAATCGCTCGCAGAAACATTATTTAGGCGCTTATGGATGCGCTCAACACTCTGGCCCGATTTCCGGTTGGCCAACCCGCAACGGTGACGGCGATCAACTGGGATGGGTTGGCCGCGCCCGAGGCACGGCGGCTGCGCGAGCTGGGGCTCGACCTTGGTGTTGGCGTTGAAGTGATGCACCGTGCCCGGCTGGGCGGCGGACCGATCGCTTGCCGGGTCGGGCGAATGACGGTGGCGATGCGGCGCAACGTCGCCAACGCAATTTCGGTCGACCTGCCGACCGCCGCTGAATGACCGCCCTCCCCCTGGTCGCGCTGGTCGGCAATCCCAATGCCGGCAAATCGGCGCTGTTCAACGCGCTTACCGGCGCGCGGCAAAAGGTCGGCAATTATCCCGGCGTCACGGTCGAGCGTCATGCCGGGCGGCTTGCCCTGTCCGACGGGCGCCCCGTCGAGCTGGTCGATTTGCCCGGCACTTACTCGCTCGACCCGATGAGCCCCGACGAACGCGTGACGCGGGATGTCGTGACGGGCGCACAAGCGGGCGAACGGCTGCCCGATGCGATCGTGATCGTCGTGGATGCTGCCAATCTCGACAACCACTTGCGCTTTGCGTTGCAACTGATCGCGCTCAAGCTGCCGACCGTCGTCGCGCTCAACATGGTCGATCTCGCCGCCCGCGACGGGCTGGAACTTGATCCGGCCGCATTGGCGCGTGAGCTGGGCGTACCCGTCATCCCCACTGTCGCCGTCAGAAAGCGCGGGCTCGAGGAGCTGAAAACACAACTCAGCGAGCTCATCCTGCCCGGCGGTGCCGCCCGCGTCCGCGCGGCCGATGCGCCGCCCCAGCAGGAAGACGTTGCCGCGCTGCAACGCCGCGCGCGCACGATTTCGCGATTGGCAACGGTTTCAGAAACCCCCGTGCGCCGCTGGACGCACGCGATCGATGCGGTCGCGATGCACCCGGTCTGGGGCCTGCTGCTGCTGTTCGCCATCCTGTTCACGATGTTCCAGCTGGTGTTCTTCGCCGGTGCCGCACCGGCGGATGCCATCGACGCCGGCTTCAACGCGATCGGCAAATGGGTTGACGCCAGCCTGCCGCCCTCCTTTTTTCGCGATCTTTTGAGCGAGGGCGTCATCGCCGGGGTCGGCGCGGTGGTGAAATTCCTGCCGCAGATCCTGATCCTGTTCTTCTTCATCCTGCTGCTCGAGGCATCGGGCTATATGGTCCGCGCCGCGTTCATGATGGACCGGGTGATGGCTTCGGTCGGGTTGTCGGGCCGCGCCTTCATCCCGCTGCTGTCGTCCTTCGCCTGCGCGGTGCCCGGCATCATGGCGACGCGAACGATCGAGGATGAGAAGGACCGGCTGACGACGATCCTTATCGCGCCGCTGATGACGTGCTCGGCGCGCCTCCCCGTCTATACCCTCATCATCGGCGCGCTGATTCCCGATCGGCCGGTCCTGGGCTTTATCGGCCTGCAGGGGCTGGTGCTGTTCGGGCTCTATATCCTCGGCATCGTCGGAGCGTTCATCGCCGCGCTCGTCATCCGGCGGACGGTGGCGCAGGGCGCGTCGTCGGGCTTCATGATGGAAATGCCCAAATATCAATGGCCGCGCGCGCGCGACATCGCGCTCGGCCTGTGGACGCGCGTGGAAATTTTCCTGAAGCGCGCGGGCACCATCATCCTCACCTCCACCGTCATCCTGTGGTTGTTGCTCAGCTTCCCCAAACCGCCCACCGGGTCCAACGTGTCGCCGGTCGATTATTCGGTCGCCGGCCGCATCGCCAATGGCCTGGCGGTGGTGACGCAGCCGATCGGCTTCAACCGCGACATCGCGCTCGCGCTGATCCCGGCGATGGCGGCGCGCGAAGTGGCGGTCGCGGCGCTCGGCACCGTCTATGCCGTCGACAACCCGGAAGAGGGCAAGGGCCATGACGCGCTCGCCGCCAATCTGCGCGGCCATTGGAGCTTGCCGACCGCGCTCGCCTTCCTGATGTGGTTCGTTTTCGCGCCGCAGTGCATTTCGACGATCGCGGTCACGCGGCGCGAGACCAATGGCTGGAAATGGCCCGCATTCATGGTTGGCTATCTGTTCGCGCTGGCCTATCTCGCTTCTGGCGCGACCTTCTGGGCCGCAACGGCATTGGGATTATAGGACAAGCATCATGGCGGGCAGCGTCAACAAGGTCATTCTGGTCGGCAATCTTGGCCGCGATCCCGAAAGCCGCACTTTCCAGAATGGCGGCAAGGTGGTCGAGCTGCGCATCGCCACGTCCGAGCAGTGGAAGGACCGCAATTCGGGCGAGCGCAAGGAAAAGACCGAGTGGCACACGGTCAAGATCTTCAACGAAGGCCTCGCCAACGTTGCCGAACGCTATCTGCGCAAGGGCAGCAAGGTCTATATCGAAGGCGCGCTCACGACGCGCAAATGGCAGGACCAGCAGGGCCAGGACCGTTATTCGACCGAAATCGTGCTGCAGGGCTTCAACAGCGTGCTCACTATGCTCGACGGCGCGCCGGGCGCTGGCGGCGGCGTCAGCAGCGGGCGCGACGATTGGGGTTCGGGCGGGGATGATTTCGGTGGCGGCCGCAGCGAACCGAGCGGCGCAGGCAACCGAAACGGTGCTGGCGCGTTCGGCAAAGGTGCAAGCGCCTTTCCTGACGATCTCGACGACGACGTTCCGTTCTAGTCCCGCGTCGCATGCCGGTCGGTTTGACGGCCGGTGAAGCGGGTTGAACCGTCCTTTGCCAGCGATCCTGCCGATCGACTCGGCGCTTTTGACGATGACGACCTTGTCGCGTTGCGCGACGATCCGGCGTTGGGTCGGATCACTGCCTTTGCGGCGCGGCTGTGCGAAACGCCGATCGCGGTGGTCAGCCTGGTCGGCGACGCGCAACAGGAATTCGTCGCCCGCGTCGGCCTCGACTTGGTGTCTACCTCGCGCGACGTCTCCTTTTGCACGCATTCGATGATTGCCAATGGCTATATCGAGGTGCCCGATGCCACCCGTGACGCGCGCTTTGTCGACAATCCGCTGGTAACGGGCCACCCCCATATCCGCTTTTACGCCGCCATGCCGGTACGGTCTGAAGACGGCGTGGCGCTCGGCACCTTATGCGTGATGGCGCACGATCCGCGTGACGGGCTGAGCGCGCTGCAGCGGGAGGGGCTGGCGGTGCTTGCCGAGCAGGTGTCGCTGGCGCTGCAAGCCAATCGCCGCATCCGCCTGCAACACCGCGCCAGCGCCGCCGCCGCTGACGACAGCGAGCGTCGCTTCATGGGGCTCGCCGACGCGGTCCCGCAAATGGTGTGGTCGACCAAGGCCAATGGCGACCCCGATTATTTCAACAAGCGCTGGTATGAATTTACCGGGCTGGAGGTTGGCGAATCGAACGGCGATGCCTGGTCCAACGTGCTGCACCCCGATGATCGGGAACGCGCCATCGCCGTCTGGCAAGGCGCCGTGGCGACGGGCGAGAAATACGAAATCGAATATCGCCTTCGTCACCATGACGGCAGCTATCGCTGGGCATTGGGCAATGGCTTGCCGCAGCGCGACGCCAGCGGTCGCATCACGCGATGGTTTGGCACCTGCACCGACATTCACGAACAGCGACTGGCGCTTGAGGAACGCGAGGTCATTTCGCAGGAGCTGAGCCACCGTATCAAAAACATCTTTGCGGTAATCCTGGGTCTGATCGGGGTCATGGCGCGCGACAAGCCTACGCTTGCCCCCCTGACCGACGAGTTGCGCGAGCGCATCGCGGCGCTTGGCCGAGCGCATGATTATGTGCGCCCGCACAGCCCGAAGTCGCACCCCGGCCGCCCCGAAAACAGCCTGCACGGCCTGATGGAAACGCTGTTCGCGCCCTATCAGGACCTGGCCGCGCGGCGGTTCACCATTACCGGACCCGATGTCACCATCGATGATCGCGCGGTCACCCCGCTGGCGCTTTTCTTTCACGAACTCGCCACCAACGCGATCAAATATGGCGCATTGTCGACCGACAGCGGCAGCATCGCCATCACGATCACGCGCGGTGACAATGAGAGCGTCGAACTCGGCTGGCAGGAACGGGGCGGACCGGCGGTGATGGGACCAGGCGGCGCCAGCGGTTTCGGATCGCGGCTGATCGAGCTTAGCGTGGTCCGCCAGCTCGGCGGCAGCTATCGTCGCGAATGGCTGGCGGACGGGTTACGCGTGAGCGCCAGCTTTCCGCCGGCTTCGCTGCGCCGCTAGCCGCGCTTGCGGCTGTCTTCCTCAGGCATATTGTCGTTATGCAGCAGCACGACATCGGTGCCCGCTGCCATCGCAGGTTGCGCCTGTGCCGAGGCAATTGCGGCGGCAGTGCGGATCGCGACATCGCTGAACGGCTTGCGCACAAATGCGATCGCGCCCGTATCGGCGGTGATATGCGCGGGATTGGCCGTTACGAAAATGACGCGCACGCCAAAATCGCGCGTCAATGCCGTCGCGATATCAGGCCCCGTCGCCCCGTCGCGCAGATTGACATCGACAAAGGCGAGCGAACATTGCGGCGCCGCCTGCAGCGCATGTTCGCGATCGGCCGCAATCTCAACGACATGGTAACCGGCGGAGACGAGGATATTCTCGAGGTCAAGGGCGACCATGATTTCATCTTCAACGATCAGTGCAGCCCCGGCCATCATTCCTTCCTGTTAACGCCTCGCTTTAGGCAAACTAACATGGAGCAGATCGGTTCCGCTATCGGTGCAGCAAAAACACCGCATGTTCTGCCCATAAATTGGCAAGCGTCCGGCCGATTTGCTGATCGCCCGACAGAAACCAGGCGCGCTCCACCCGTATCGCCCGTTCGGCCACGAAAGCGCGGAAATCGTCGATCGTGACGTGGTGGATATTGGGTGTGTCATGCCATTGCTCGGGCAGCAGCCGGGTTACCGGCATTCGCCCTGCCAGCAATAGCGACGCCCGAACGCGCCAATGCGCGAAATTGGGAAAGGAGACGAAAGCGCGCCGTCCGATGCGCAGCAAATGGTCGAGCACGACGGCGGGCGCCTGTGCTGTCTGCAACGTCTGGCTCAAAATCGCATAGTCGAAGCTTTGGTCGGGATAATCGGCAAGGTCGGTATCGGCATCGCCCTGCACCACCGACAAGCCACGCGCGACCGCGGCGGCGACGTTGCTGCCGTCAAGCTCCAGCCCGCGCGCATCAACCCCGCGATCATCGCGCAACGCCGCCATCAAGGCACCGTCACCACAGCCGACATCGAGCACGCGCGATCCGGGCGCGACATTGGCCGCGATGATCGCTAGGTCGGGGCGCAGCCCAATCATTTCACGACGTCTCCGTTCGCCCCGGGCGCAGTCGAGGGACGGGCAGCCGCGCCGCGATCGGCCGAGCATAGCTCGGCGTTGCTCGATACGAACGGAATAAGGGCCAAGGCCAGGTTCATATATTGGCCTTCAGAAAACCATCGACCACCCGGTTCAACTCGGGCGCGTCGAGCAGAAAAGCATCATGGCCAAACGCGCTCCTGAGCTCGACAAAGCTCGCCGCTGCCCCCGCCGCGTGAAGCGCATGCACGATCGCGCGCGATTCCGATGTGGGATAAAGCCAGTCGGTATCGAAGCTGACCAGGCAAAAGCGCGTCGCGGTGCCGCGAAAGGCGTTGGCGAGCAGGCCGCCATGCTCCTCCGCCAGGTCGAAATAATCCATCGCGCGCGTGATATAGAGATAGCTGTTGGCGTCGAAGCGATCGACGAAGCTCAGCCCCTGATGGCGCAGATAGCTCTCAACCTGAAAATCGGCGTCAAAGCCAAAGCTCTTGGCGTCGCGCGCCTGCAAGCGGCGGCCGAATTTCTCGGTCAGCCCGGCTTCGGACAGATAAGTGATGTGCGCCGCCATCCGCGCCACCGCCAGGCCCGATGCGGGCGCATCGCCGCCATAATAGTCACCGCCTGCCCAGTGCGGATCCGCCATGATCGCCTGGCGGCCGACCTCGTGGAACGCGATATTCTGCGCGGTGTGGCGCGCGGTCGAGGCAATGATTACCGCGTTTCGCACGCGTTTCGGATAGGTCGCCGCCCAGCTCAACGCCTGCATGCCGCCCATCGACCCGCCGATCACCGCTGCCAGTCGGGCGACGCCCAGATGGTCGAGCAGCATCGCTTGCGCCCGCACCATGTCGCGAATGGTGATGACGGGGAAGCGCATGGCATGGGGACGCCCATCGGCGTCAAGGCTGGCCGGGCCGGACGAGCCCATGCAACTGCCCAGCACATTGGCGCAGATGATGAAATGCCGCGCCGGATCAACCGGCTTTGCCGCCCCCACCATCCGCGTCCACCAGCCGGGCTTGCCCGTGATCGGGTGATTGCTGGTGACATGCTGGTCACCGGTCAGCGCGTGACAGATCAGGATGGCATTGCTGGCATCAGCATTCAGCGTGCCATAGGTTTCATAGGCAATGTCGACCGGCGCCAGGCTGCCGCCACCATCAAGGATCAACGGCCCCGGCAGCTTTACCTGGCGATCAAGGCCGAAACGCGCATCATCGGTCATTGCGCGCTGGCGCTAGGGCGCGACCGCTTGCCTTGTCAACGCAGGCCCGTCTATGCCGCTCCCCGCCATGATCGAAAGCCCCCTCTCCGCGCCCGCCGCCAAGCCCTGGGTGATGGCGATTGCCCCCTATGTCCCCGGCCGCGCGACCGCAGACGACGGGCGCACGATCATCAAGCTGTCAGCCAATGAAAACCCGCTCGGCACCCCGGCAGGGGCGAGCGTTGCGCTGGCCGAGGCACGTACCTCGCTC
>CANJKQ010000010.1 GCA_947474905.1 Pseudomonadota bacterium
CGACCAAGGGCCACACTATCGCTGATCCCGAGGCGCTGGCGATCGAGACCAAGTCAAGCTGGGTCGATGCCAACTCGGTCCCCGACCCCGGCAATTATGTGACCGTAACTGCGACCGTGCCGAACTTCAACAAGTCCAACCCCAATAACTGGACGATCAGCGGCGAGACGACGTTGAAGCTGGTGATGGTCGGACTGCACGTTGTCGGGTCAACGGCGGGGCATGGCGAGATGGTTTGGGGAACGTTTGAGCATCTCGGCAACGCCCCCAACGACACTTATGCCTATAACTCAACGAGCGGCGTGAAGACGGTGTTGCGCAATACGGCCGGCTTCTGGCTGTTCACGCCGAGCGGATCGACCGGCCCGTTCAATGTCGCCGCGGCACGCTGGAGCGGCACGGCAATCACCGGCTCACCGGTCCGCGCCAGCAATGTGCTGCGATCAAAGCCCTGGGGTTCGAGCGATGGCGGCAACCCCGCCAGCATCGCGGGTATCAATACCCAGGTTATTTCGTCCAACGCCAGCGTGCTGTCGCAGCTTGACCCCGCCGATGTGCGCAGCCGCTATTTCCAGCTTGGCACAACCTGGACGATTTTTGGTGCCGCGCCCAGCAGCGATAATCAGGCGGGCACCAATCACCTTGCCAATGCCACGATGGAAACCTTCGTCCAGGGCGGCAATGCATCGGCAGCCAGCTCGAACTGCTTTGCCTGCCATACGACCAACAAGGTAGCGGTGAGCCACGTTTACCGCGAACTGAAGCCGCTGCCCTGATCTGCTCGCCACCCGGCCGTCGCCGATCATCGCGGCGGCCGGGTGGAATGCGCATGGACCGCGTGGTTGCGATATGCCATCTGCGGGTGCCGCTGATGGAGCGGCGTTGCCCGGATTGATCGTGCCATGCTCGACATGCGCCCTGACTGCGAACGCTGCGGTACCGATTTGCCCGCCAATGAGCCGGGCGCGTTCATCTGCTCGTTCGAATGCACTTTCTGCGCGGATTGCGCCGACGCGCTCGATGAGCGCTGCCCCAATTGCGGGGGCGAATTGCTCGATCGGCCGACGCGGGTTGGCAAGATGCTGGCCAAATATCCCGGCTCGACCGAGCGCCGTTTCAAAGACTGATGCTGTCCTACCCGTCAACGCCGTGCGACATTGCCGCGATGCGCCCCAATCGGCCGATCATCGCTCGCCCGTCGCTGCGCCGTCACCCTCGCGGCCGTCGGACGCTGCCGGAGTGGGCAACACAGGGGGGACGTAGTGTCAACTTCGTCAACTTCGGCGCTGGGATCGTGCGATGAAGACGCCGCGCATCCTGATCATCGCCGGATCGGATTCGGGTGGCGGCGCGGGCATTCAGGCCGATATCAAGACCGTTACCATGCTCGGCGGCCATGCGATGACGGCGGTGACGGCGGTGACGGCGCAGAACACCATCGGCTTGCAGGCGGTGCATCCGGTGCCGACCGCGATGGTCGTGGCCCAGATCAGGTCGGTATGGAGCGATATCGGCGTCGATGCGGTGAAAATCGGCATGCTGGGCTCGGCGGAAACGGCCGCGGCGGTGGCCGATTTGCTGGGCGAGCTGACGCCGGAAACGCTGCCGATCGTCTTCGATCCCGTCATGGTCGCCACCAGCGGCGCGGTGCTCGCCGATGACGCGACGATCGCCGCCTTTGCCCGCTTGATGGCGCTGGCGACGGTGACGACGCCCAATTTGCCGGAATGGGCGGTCATCCAGCATCGGTTGCCCACGTCCTCCGTTCGCGCTGCGCCTGTCGAAGCGCTGCCCTTGTCACCAGTGCCGACCGCGAAGAAGGCCGCTTCGACAAGCTCAGCACCAGCGGGGCGGGGGATGGTCGTCCTGCTCAAGGGCGGGCATGGCGAGGGCGACGTGCTGGTCGACCGGCTGATCGTCGGCGGCGTCGAGATCGAGCGCTGGGAAAGCGAGCGCATCGCGACGAGCAGCACCCATGGCACAGGCTGCACGCTCGCCAGCGCCATCGCCACCTATCTCGCGATGGGCCGGCCGCTCGCCACCGCCATTGCGCAGGCGCGGCAGTTTGTGCGGCTGGCGATCAAGGATGCGCCGGGATTTGGGGCCGGGCATGGCCCGATGGGGCATCAGCGGGTGCGCCTCGATCTCGGGCCGGGCGCGCGGCTCAACCAGGTGACGCTCCCGCAGACCGACCCGCTCGCCACGCAGTCCTTCTATCAAAGGCTGGGGCTCGCGCAGATCGTCACCACCGACGATGCGCATTATGCCCGGTTTGAGGCGGCGGGCGGCGCGACGATGTCGCTAGAGACGGGCGCGGTGCCGACGCTGTTCTTCGAATGCGAGGATCTCGACGCAGATGTCGCCCGGCTGCAGGCAGCGGGCATCGCGTTTGATCATCTGCCCGTCGATCAGGACTGGCGGTGGCGCGAAGCGCGGCTGCGCGATCCTTCGGGCAATCACCTCTGCCTCTATCAGGCGGGCGAAAATCGTCGCTATCCGCCGTGGCGCTTGCCGGGGGAGTCGGGCGATGCCTGACTTCGCGCATGAAGCGCGGCACCCGGCGCCGGTGGTGGGCGTCGACGAGGCGGGGCGCGGACCGCTTGCCGGGCCGGTGGTCGCCGCCGCCGTGCTGCTCGATCGGGATTGCGTGCCCGATGGCATCGATGATTCGAAAGCGCTTGGCCACGCCGCGCGCGCGCGCCTCCACGATGCCTTGTGGGCCTACGCCCGCATCGGCATCGGCATCGCCTCGGTTGAGGAGATTGACCGGCTCAACATCTTATGGGCGACGATGCTCGCCATGCGCCGCGCGGTCGATGCGCTGGCCGCGGCGATCGGCCAGCCCCCGGCGATGGTGCTGGTCGACGGCAATCGCTGCCCCGATTGGCCGCACCCCTCCCGCGCCATCATTGGCGGCGACGCGCTCAGCCTGTCGATCGCGGCGGCTAGCATCATCGCCAAGCATCACCGCGATCGCTTGATGATTGCAGCGCATGCCGACCACCCGTCTTATGGCTGGGCGTCGAACAAAGGCTATGGCAGCGCCGAGCATTTGGCCGCGCTGCGCAGCCATGGCCCCAGCCCGCTTCACCGCCGCAGCTTTGCGCCGGTTGCGCAGGCATATCTCGATTTGTGAGTCTTTCGCGCCACACCCCAAGCAATTGGGGCTGTGGATAACCATGGGACTCAATATGTGGATAATTGCTGAAATGTTCTGAAAGGTTAACGGCTTAGAAAGCGAACTTATTAACCATTTCGTGCTTGACGGGAGTCGACGCTTTCGCGCTCATCGGCGCTGTATCAAGCGAAAGGGGACGCTGGTGGGGGTAATCGAGAAAGTCCGCAGGGCCAGCAGCAGCACCACGGTGCCGGCAGCGCCGCTGCCGCTCGACCGCATCCTGCGGGGCGATTGCATTGAGGCGATGCGGGCGCTGCCGGCCAAATCGGTCGATATGATCTTTGCCGATCCGCCCTATAATCTTCAGCTTGGCGGCGACCTCCACCGCCCCGATGGCAGCTTTGTCGATGCCGTCACCGATGCGTGGGACAAATTTGACAGCCTGTCCGCTTATGATCGCTTCACCCGCGCCTGGCTGACCGAGGCGCGCCGCATTCTGAAGGATGATGGCACGCTATGGGTGATTGGCAGCTATCACAATATCTTCCGCGTCGGCACGACGGTGCAGGATCTGGGCTTTTGGATCCTGAACGACATTGTGTGGGTAAAGGCCAACCCGATGCCCAATTTCAAGGGCACGCGCTTTACCAATGCGCATGAAACGCTGATCTGGGCAGCGATGGGCGAGAAGGCCAAATATACCTTTAATTACCGCGCGATGAAGACGCTGAACGATGAACTGCAAATGCGCAGCAATTGGGAATTTCCGATTTGCGGCGGGCAGGAACGGCTGAAAAAGGACGGGGCCAAGGTCCACCCGACGCAAAAGCCCGAGGCGCTGATCTATCGCATCCTGCTCGCCTGCACCCGGCCCGGCGATGTCGTGCTCGATCCGTTTTTCGGCACGGGGACAACCGGCGCGGTCGCCAAGCGGCTGGGCCGACGCTGGATCGGCATCGAGCGGGAAGACGTCTATATCGATGCCGCCGAGGCGCGCATTGCCGCGGCGCTGCCGCTCGACGAATCGGCGGTCAAGACGATGCAGAGCCCCAAGGCCGCGCCGAAAGTGCCGTTCGGTACGCTGATCGAAACCGGCTATCTGCGTCCTGGCCGCGTGCTGACCGACGCCAAGCGCCGCCACCGCGCGCTCGTCCGCGCCGATGGCAGCCTGGAAAGCCTGTGCGGCGCGGTGGGGTCGATCCACAAGCTCGGCGCGACGCTGCAAGGCGCGCCGGCCTGCAATGGCTGGACCTTCTGGCATTATCAGGATGACGACGGACTGAAGCCGATCGATACGCTGCGCCAGACATACCTGCTGGCGACACAGCCTTAGCAGAGCCGCCCAAAACCGTTCGCCCCGAGCGACGTCGAGGGGCGGGCCACGGACGATCGGGTAAACCACCCGTGTCTCGACGTCGCTCGACACGAACGGGACGGGTTGATCGAGCCTTACAGCAGAGGATGAAATGACCACCCTCCACCTCCGCCCCGTCCAGTTCGTCGATACACCGGTGGGCCGTGATGGCGAGGTGGCGCGGCTGGCGGGTGGGTTGCAGTGGTTTGCCGTCTATGAGGTGATCGAGGACGGGCGCCGCCGCACGCTATCCATCGCCGAGTTCGAGCGTACGCTGGGCGCCAGCGATGAGCGCGCCGCCGCGCTCCACGCCCGCTTCAACGCGCCCCGCCCGCCGCTTGTCCTGGGGGACCGCACCCTGCGCTTTGACCAGCCATTGGTCGCTGGCATCCTCAACGTCACGCCCGACAGCTTTTCCGATGGCGGCAAGCTGCATGACGATCCGCAAGCCGCGACCGCAGCCGGCATCGACATGACCGTTGCCGGCGCCGCGATCATCGATCTGGGCGGCGAATCGACCCGGCCGGGCGCACAGCCGACCTGGGAGGGCGATGAGATTGCCCGCACCCAGCCCGTCGCCGCCGCGCTCGCCTCCGCTGGCGCGCTCGTCTCGATCGACACCCGCAAGGCAGCGGTGATGGAAGCCGCGCTCACCGCTGGCGCCCGCATCGTCAACGACGTGTCGGCACTGTTGTGGGACGATCGCGCGCTGGAGGTGGTTGCCAAGGCGGGCTGCCCCGTCGTGCTGATGCACTCGCCCGACCCCGCCAAGGGTCCGCATGGCGGCAGCGGCTATGGCGATGTGCTGACCGAGGTGTTCGACTGGCTCGAGGCGCGGATCGCTGCGGTGGTGGCAGCGGGCATCGACCGCGCCAGGATCATCGTCGATCCCGGCATCGGCTTTGGCAAAAGCGTTCAGGATAATCTTGGCCTGATCAATGGCCTGGCGATATTGCACGGGCTCGGCTGCCCGATCATGCTCGGCGCCAGCCGCAAGCGGATGATCGGCGCGCTGTCGAACGAAGCGCCCCCCGGGGAACGGCTGGGCGGATCGATCACCCTGGCGCTAAAGGGCATCGAGCAGGGCGCGCAGATCCTCCGCGTGCATGACGTCCGCGAAACCGTACAAGCCGTCCGCGTTTGGCGCGGTTTGCGCGATCAGGCGCTGGTCAACGGATGATGGCGTTGCGCGGTAGCGACCGTCTCCGCCAGCACCCAGGTACGAAGCGCGCTCGCCAGATTGGGCGGTGCAGCCTCCGTGATCCGCAGTGCATCGATCTCGGCAACCAGCGCATTGAGCGGCAACCCCCGCGCTCGCGCCGCTACCTCCAACGCCGTCCAGAACGCCGGCTCCAGCGTGATCGACGTTTCATGCCCGGCAATGGTGACCGACCGCTTCACCGGCCCGCGAAAACCGCCCGGGGGAGAGGCGATGGGCGAGGCGCTGGTCACCCCGAAAAGCAGCCATCAACGCGATTGGCCCCAGCGTAATCGCGCGGAAGCGGCACGCCCAACACATCGCGCAGCGCGAGATGCGCGTTGCAATAGCGGCTTGTGCTGTGCTGCTCAGATACCTGCTCGAAAAACAGCGGCGGTCCAATCCCATCCTTCGTCTTCGTCAACCGATAGACGCGAACCGTCGCCAGCGCATGATCGGCAAGCGGCCGGTCGGTCGCCTGGTCAAGCGTGGCCGTCACGACGAGGCTAGCAACCCTGCCGTCGACCCGCGCCCGCACGAAGCGCACCGCACCGATTACCCGTTCCCCGTCAAAGGGGTTATCCGTCAACGTGTCGCGGTCAGGAAAAGGGGCAAGTCCAACGGCCTCGCCTTCCGAGGCACCGGTAAGGACCATGAAGCTGTGATGGCCATGCGCATTGCCGTTGCCAAGCCATGCGTCGATGATGGTCGCGGCGCCGCCAGTTGGCAAAAAGTCGGCAATGCGGTTGACGCCGGGCTTGATCGCGATTGGCCGGATATCGCTCAACATCAAGGGGCGCGGCGCTGCTGCGATGAGCAGCAGCATGCAGCACCAACGCATCACCCGCATCCGCATTTGGCTTACCTCAGCGCTCGACTCATTCAATTCGTCGTCAAAATGGCACGCCTTGCCGGAGAAAACAACGATTTGGGGGAGGCCAGCGCGAAAATTTGTCGGTTTCTCCGGCTCTTATTTCACATCGAACAGCGCCGCTAGCTGCTCGATCAGCGTGCCGCCCAATTGCTCGGCATCCATGATCGTGACGGCCCGGCTGTAATAGCGCGTCACGTCATGGCCGATGCCGATCGCGATCAGCTCGACCGGTGATCGCGTCTCGATCCAGCCGATCACCTGGCGCAGATGCCGTTCGAGATAGCTGCCCGAATTGACCGACAGCGTCGAATCGTCGACCGGCGCGCCGTCTGAAATCACCATCAGGATCTTGCGATCCTCGCCCCGCCCGATCAGCCGGTTATGCGCCCATAGCAGCGCTTCGCCGTCGATATTCTCTTTCAAAAGCCCTTCGCGCATCATCAGGCCAAGATTGGTCTTGGCGCGGCGCCATGGCTCATCGGCCTGTTTGTAGATGATGTGGCGCACATCGTTGAGGCGCCCGGGCTGAGGCGGACGGCCCGCTGCCAGCCAAGCCTCGCGCGCCTGCCCGCCTTTCCAGGCGCGGGTGGTGAAGCCCAGGATCTCGGTCTTGACGCCGCACCGTTCCAGCGTGCGCGCCAGGATGTCGGCGCTGATCGCGGCGATGGAAATTGGCCGCCCCCGCATCGATCCCGAATTGTCGATAAGCAGCGTGACGACGGTGTCCTTGAACTCAGTGTCGCGCTCGACCTTGTAGCTCAGCGATTGCATCGGGTTGATGACGACACGCGCCAGCCGCGCCGCGTCGAGCAAGCCCTCTTCCTGGTCGAAATCCCAGCTGCGGCTCTGCTGCGCCATCAGCCGCCGTTGCAGGCGGTTGGCGAGCTTGGTCACCGCGCCTTGCAGATGGACGAGCTGCTGGTCGAGATAAGCGCGTAAGCGCGCCAGCTCTTCCACATCGCACAGCTCGGTCGCGGCAATCACTTCGTCGAACTGGGTGGTGAAAGCCTTGTAATCGAACTGCGGGCTCAGGTCGGCGAGCGGGCGATTGGGGCGAACGGGGAGCATCCCCTCCTCGCCTTCGTCGCCAGGCTCGCCTTCGCTGTCGTCAAAGCTTTCCTCGCCGCGTTCCTGGCCTTCGCCTTCCGCCTCGTCGCTGTCACGCTCCTGCCCGCGCGCATCAACTTCGCCCTGGCCCTGTTCGCCGGCGTCCTCATTTTCCTCGCCGGCGTCGTCCTGCTGGTCGTCAGTGCCCTCGTCGTCGTTGCCGCCCTCATCCTGCTCGTCGGGGAGTTGATCGCCTTCGACGAGATCGAGATCTTCGAGCAACTTGGTCGCGAGCCGGGCAAAGGCCTGCTGATCGTCGATGACGAGGCCGAGGGCATCAAGATCGCTGCCTGCCTTGTCCTCAATCCAGCCACGCACGAGCTCGAGACCGTCGCGCGCCGCTTCGGGGGCTGCCAGCCCGGTCAACCGTTCCCGAACCATCAGCGCGACCGCGGTCGACAGGGGCACTTCGTCGGCGGCGCGCGCGCGGCTGATCGGATCGGCCTTCAGCCGCACCTCAAGCGCCTGGGCCAGATTGTCGCTGATCCCCTGGTAACCACGCGAGCCCAGCGCCTCGACCCGGGCGCCCTCTGCGGCATCGAACACCGCCCGCGCGACCGCCTCATGCGGCGCGGCTTTCAGGTGCATGGCCTGATTATGGTGCTTCAGCCGCAGCGCAAAGCCATCGGCAAAGCCGCGCGCCTCGGCGACTTGTTCAGGCGGCAGCGTGCGCGCGGGCATCGGCACCTTGATGTGCTTACCCGATTGCGCGGGCGCGTCGGCGGTATAGGCAAGCTCGATCTCCGGCTCATCCGCCAGCGCCCGCGCGGTGCCGCCAAGCACGGCCTTGAAGCGATCGAGGGGGGTGTCAGTGGCCATTACCAGAGCGTCCTGCAACCAAAGGTCGCAAAGGCGGGGTCACGAGTGACAATCGTCAGACCGGTCGCCAATGCCTGCGCGGCGATCAGTCGATCGAACGGATCACGATGGTCGCCCGCCAACAACCCTGCCTTTATCGCATGATCATAGCGCAGATCGATATGTTCGAAACCCGCCTCGATCACGAGCGCATTATATTCTTCGACAAAGGGGGCCATCGCCGGGAGTTTACCGATGCGTACCTTATTGGCAATTTCCCATGCACAGACCGAAGGCGTCAATATCGTGTTGCCCCGATCGGCAAGCGTGGCGCGCACCAATGGAGAAAGGCGCTCGTCGTCGTTCCACCACCAGATCAAGGCATGTGTATCAATCAGAAAACCGGACAAATTTATCTCTCAAACCAGCGGATCATGCTTTCCATCCCATAAGTCCAATTCTTCATCCGGGATCGGATCAAACCAGACTGAGTCGGGAACGTCGCCGAGCAATCCCTTCAAACGACCCGGTTGACGCGGCGGTAAAATGGCGGGGTCAATGAACGGTACCAGCTTGGCATAAGGCACCCCCGCTTTTGCGAGGATAATCTCCTCGCCGGCATGGGCGCGATCGAGCAGCTTGGAGAAATTGGTCTTGGCATCGTGGACGTTGACGAACGCCTCGCGCGGATCGGCTTCGGCCATCATCATTTCCTCAAAAGCAAGCTTAGTCCACTTAGTCCATTTGCGTTTTGATATCAATTGGAGCGACCTTGCCCCCAAGCGCGGGGCAAGGCTTGTCACCCCCTCACCCCTTCGCCACGCTTTCGGGCAAGTCCTTGCCGAAGACCCGCTGATAATATTCCGCGACCAGCGCGCGTTCTGCCTCGTCGCACTTGTTGAGGAAGCTCAACCGGAAGGCGAAGCCGACATCCTTGAAGATCATCGCGTTCTGCGCCCAGGTGATCACGGTGCGCGGGCTCATCACCGTCGAAATGTCGCCGTTGATGAAGCCGCGCCGCGTCAGGTCGGCCACGCGCACCATGTTGTCGACTGTTTCCTTGCCGCCGGGCGAATCATATTCGCCGGACTTTGCCATGACGATGCGCGCTTCGGTCGCGGCTGGCAGGTAATTGAGGCCGACGACGATCGACCAGCGGTCCATCTGGCCCTGGTTGATCTGCTGCGTGCCATGGTAAAGCCCGCTTGTATCGCCCAGGCCGACGGTGTTGGCGGTGGCGAACAGGCGGAACCAGGGATTGGGGCGGATCACCCGGTTCTGGTCAAGCAGGGTCAGCTTGCCCTCGGTTTCCAGCACGCGCTGAATGACGAACATCACGTCGGGGCGGCCGGCATCATATTCGTCAAACACCAATGCCGTCGGCGTCTGCAGCGCCCAGGGCAACAGGCCTTCACGGAATTCCGTTACCTGCTGGCCATCGCGCAGCACGATCGCGTCACGGCCGATCAGGTCGATACGGCTGATATGCGCGTCAAGATTGATGCGGATGCACGGCCATTTCAGCCGCGCGGCAACCTGTTCGATATGCGTCGATTTGCCGGTGCCGTGATAGCCCTGCA
>CANJKQ010000011.1 GCA_947474905.1 Pseudomonadota bacterium
CCTGCATCAGCTTGACCTTGTCGGGCCAATGCTCAAGCGCGTCGAGCCCGGTCAGCAGGTCATCGGCGAAATCGGTGATCTTGAGGAACCATTGGCTGAGCTTGCGACGCTCAACCAGCGCGCCCGATCGCCAGCCGCGCCCGTCGATCACCTGCTCATTGGCGAGCACGGTCATGTCGACCGGGTCCCAATTGACCGATGATTCCTTGCGATAAACCAGCCCCGCCGCGAACAGATCAAGGAACAGCGCCTGCTCGTGGCCGTAATAATCAGGCTCGCACGTTGCCAGTTCGCGCGTCCAATCAAGCGCGAAGCCCAGCCGCTTCAGCTGCGCGCGCATCGTTGCGATGTTGGCGCGCGTCCAGTCGCCGGGATGGACCTTCTTTTCCATCGCGGCGTTCTCGGCGGGCATGCCGAACGCGTCCCACCCCATCGGGTGAAGGACTTCCATGCCCTGCATCCGGCGGAAGCGCGCCAGCACGTCGCCCATCGTATAATTGCGGACATGCCCCATATGGATGCGCCCCGATGGATAGGGGAACATCTCAAGCACATAGGATCGGGGCTTGGCGCTGTGGCTGTCGGCGGCAAAGGTGCGGCGCTCTTCCCACAGCTTTTGCCAGGCCGCGTCAGCCTTCAGCGCGTTGAAGCGCGACGCCATTGGACAGGATGCTTTCGGCTATTTGATCGACGCGGCACGCCGCAAGTCGCGGGCGCGCGTCAGGATCAGGTCTTCCATCCGTTGCGACGTTGCCGCTTCGACCGGGGCGCCGACCCATTCGCCATTGCGATTGATCTGGCGCTGCACCGCGACGCGCACCGCATCGGCGCGCAGATCCTGGTCGAGCACCGTCACCGTCACCTTGACGCGCTCGGCAGGCACCGCCGGGTTGGCGTACCAATCGGTGACGATGACGCCGCCGTTCGAATCGGTCTGCACCAGCGGCATGAACGACACCGTATCGAGCGCGGCGCGCCACAGATAGGCATTCACCCCAATGGAGGTGATGCGGGCTGGCGCCAGCGTGTCCTTGGGGTGGCGTTTATGGAACACGCAAGCCGACAGCGACGCGGCGATCGTGACCATCAGCGCGAGACGCAGCAAGCGGCGGTTCATCGGCATTTTCCTGATCATTCCCGGGCAAACAGACCCGGTGACTTCTATAGATGCTCCCGCGCGCGCCGCAAGACTCGCCACGGGAGCGGGGTGGCGCTGTGGACCATGTGCAACAGTTGCGACGAAAATGCGGCAGACGGTGGTGTTCGCTCCCTAAATCATGCTAGCGCCATCATGGCAAAACAAGGGCTTCTCGTGCGTAACGTGCGTATCACTGGCAAAACCTTGGCGATCGCTGCGGGGCCATTGCTCCTCGGCGCCGCTTTTGCCGTGCCTGCGATCGGCGCCGAACAAGCCGCTCCCGCTTCAAACGCACGCGAATCGCTGCAGCCAGCGCTCAGCTTCAATCATTTCACGCCTGCCGTCGTCGACCCCAAGCTTGCCGCGTTGCTCGCGCGCGCGGGGTTGAGCGGGCAGGATTTCCACTTCACCCCCGCCCAGTCGCGTCGCGCCGGTCCCCGCGCGGTGACGGTGGCGGTCCGCGCGCGGACGTCGGTTGCGGCGCAGGAAGCGCGGCTGTTGCGCACCGATGTGCCTGAATCCGCCACGGTCGGGCTGAAACCGATCGCGTATAATCTCGGCGTCTCGGTTGGCTGGAAGCGATTCGCGGTTTCGGGCGATGTTACCCGGATCGACTTGTCGGGCCTGCCCGGCAGCCGTGAGGCCGCCGATGTCGGGGTCAGCTTTGCTGCACGCCGCTTCACCGGTCGCGTCGTCGCCAGCGCTGATCGGCCATTGGCCGACAGCCCCAAGGCGGGCAGCGACGGCCCAAGCTATTCAGTGGATGTCGGCGGGTCCTATTCGATTTCGCGGCGTATCGATTTGACGGCGGGCGTCCGGTACAAATCGCAGAATTTCAGGCTCGACCGGGTGAGCGATGATCGTCGCGACAGCCAGGCGGTCTATGTCGGTACCGCGCTGCGATTCTGAACCCTCGCCAACGTCAGCGCCAGGCGTCGATCCCGGCCCAGCCATAAAAGCCTGCGGATAACAGCCAGCGCTGGTGCGACTGGTCGATCCCGCCCAGAGCAATGATCGGCACCTTAACGCCCGCCACGGTAATCAGCGCGCGCACCCGCCCCAATGGCCGCGCCCCCGGGTGCGATCGTGTCGCGAAAACCGGCGAGATCAGGATGATATCCGCGCCCGCCCGCACACCCGCCATCACCTCACGGCGATTATGCGCGGGCCAGCTGCGCAGTCCGGCCGCGCGCTTGTTGATCCGGCCATGGATGCCGGCTTCGCCTCGCCCCAACCGCTCATCGCCCGCCCGCACCAGCACCAGTCCGCGCCGTCGGGCAATGGCGGCAACGCGCTCAAACATGGCGCGCCGCGCCGCCTTGGGCAGCGAATAATGCCGGAAAATCACGCCCGCGCCGCGCGGTAGCCGCTCCAGCGCGGGCCAAAGGTCATCACCCATCCGCTCGTCGGTCATCAGCCAGCATTGCGGCAGAAAGGGGCGGTGAACGGTGTGGCGGCGGGGCATTGCCGCCTCTATAGCAGCCCGCATGTTGCCTAGCGAACCTGCCGAACGCCTTGCCCAAATCCGCCACCGTATTGATCGCGCCGCTCGCAGCGCCGGACGCGCGGCAACCGACGTGACGCTGATCGCAATTTCCAAAACCCATGATGCCGATGCCATCCGCCCGGTCATCGCGGCGGGCCAGCGCGTCTTTGGCGAAAATCGCGTTCAGGAAGCGCAGGCAAAATGGCCAGCGCTGATCGCTGAGACGCCGGGTCTTTCGCTTCACCTTGTCGGCCAGCTCCAGTCGAACAAGGCCGACGCCGCCATTGCCTTGTTCGACGCGATCCATTCGGTCGATCGGCCCAGCCTCGTCACCGCGCTGGCCAAGGCGATGGACAAGGCGGGCAAGCGGCCCCCGTGTTTCCTCCAGGTGAATATTGGTGACGAAGCGCAGAAGGGCGGCGTTGCGCCCGCTGACTTCCCCGCGCTGATCGCCGCGGCCCGCACGGCTGATCTGCCGATTGCGGGCGTGATGGCGGTGCCGCCGGTCGGTGTTGAGCCCGCGCCCTATTTCGCGTTGCTGGCCAAGCTCGCCCGCGATTACGGGTTGACGGGCCTCAGCATGGGCATGTCGGGCGATTATGAAACCGCCATCACGCTGGGCGCGACGCATGTCCGCATCGGCAGCGCGGTGTTTGGGGAACGGGCATGATCGGGCCGCTGCCGGTGCGCTTTCCTGGCATCATCTTCGATTTTGATGGGGTGCTGATCGAAAGCGAATTTCGCGGCAATACGCATATTGCCCAATATCTCACCCGCATCGGCCACCCGACCAGCGTCGAGGACTCGATGGCCAATTTCATGGGGCTTGCCGGCAAGGAGTTTATCGCCGCGCTGGAGGGGTGGATCGGCGGGCCATTGCCGCCGGATTTTCACGATGAGCGCGCGCGCGAGGATGCGCGCGTGCTGGCGGAGGGGATTGAGGCTGTGGTGGGCGCGGTGGCGTTTGTCGCGGCGCTTCCCGTTGATCTGCCCATCGCGATTGCCTCGTCAAGCTCGACGCGCTGGATCAAGGGACATTTGAACCATATCGGCCTGGCGGACCGTTTCGGAGACCGCATCTTTTCCGGCCGCGAGCATGTCGCCAATGGCAAGCCCGCGCCTGACCTTTATCACCATGCCGCCGCCGCGCTTAGGCTGGAATCCCGGCAATGCGTGATCATCGAGGATTCGCCCGTGGGCGCGACCGGCGCGGTTGCCTCGGGCGGCTATGTTATCGGTCTTGTCGCAGGCCAACATTGCGGACCCGATCATGACCAGGTGCTGCTTGGCAAGGGCGTCAACGCCATTGCCCGCGACTTTCATCAGGTGGCGGCGCTGATCGCCTAGAATTCGTGGCCGGTGCGGTCGCGCTTGGTGGCGAGGTAGCGCTCGTTATGCGGGTTGGCGGGCAGAATGTGCGGCACGCGTTCCACCACCGCGATACCTGCGCTCTCCAGGCTGGCGGCCTTGGCGGGGTTGTTGGTCAACAGCCGCACGCGCCGCTGGCCGAGCAGCGCCAGCATTCGCGCGGCGACGCGAAAATTGCGGGCATCGACGGCAAAGCCCAGTCGCGTATTGGCGTCGACCGTGTCGAACCCCTGATCCTGCAGCGCATAGGCACGCAATTTGTTGATCAGGCCAATGCCCCGCCCCTCCTGGCGCAGATAGAGCAACATGCCCCAGCCATTATCGGCAATCGCCTTGATGGCGGCCTGCAATTGCGGCCCGCAATCGCATTTCAGGCTGCCGAGCATGTCACCGGTCAGGCATTCGCTGTGGAGGCGCACGAGCGGCGGGCGCCCATCGGGCTGGCCGATGATGAGCGCGACATGCTCGCCCGGCATTTCGGGCGTGCGGAACGCGACGATTTCGGCATCCTCGATCGCCGCAACCGGCAGGCGGGCGCGCGCCGCAATGGTCAGCCGCTCGGCATCTTCATGCGCGTCGATATCGGCATCGGTAACGCGAGTCCCTGCGTCCCCACCCGGGATCACGAAAAACGCGGGCAAAATGCCCGCCAGCATCGCGAGCCGCAGCGCCGCCTGCGCCGGCGCGCGGGCGCACAGCTCAACCGCCTCGAATGGGCCTTTGAGTGGCGTGTCCATGTCGAGCTGCGGGTCGGCAAGCGCCGTCGCGACCGCCAGGTCCATCCACCCGGTGCGCCGCACCAGCACCGGCGTATCGGGCGCGGCCGCCGCCAGCTGATTGGCGAGCTTTAGCGTCGCCGCACGGCCGGCCGAGATCAACACGGCGGCCTTGCGCGCAGGGTCAAAAACCGCGAGCCGCGCCGGGTCTGCGGTCTCGACCGCCAGCAGCGCGAGCCGATCTCCTCCCGCGGTCAGCGCAATCGCCCAGCCGCGCCGCAGCGCGTCGATCGCACGGGCAGCCGCAATCGGGTTGGCTGCATCGCTCACAAGGCTAGCGCCGTGATCATGGGAACATGGTCGGACGGCTTTTCCCAGCTGCGCGCCGGCTCGATCACTTCGTGCGCGACGGCGGCGGCTGCGACTTCGGGGCTTGCCCACATATGGTCGAGCCGCCTGCCGCGATCGGACGCGGCCCAATCCTTCGCGCGATAGCTCCACCAGGTATAGAGCCGCTCGGGCGCGGGGACGAAGCGACGGCCAAGATCGACCCAGCCATGCGCCGCTTGCAATTTACCCAGCGCCTCCACCTCCACGGGGGTGTGGCTCACTACGTCAAGCAGTTGCTTGTGGCTCCAGACGTCCGATTCGAGCGGCGCGATGTTGAAATCGCCGACCAGCAAGGTCGGTTCGGCGAGTTCTTCCGACCATCGCGTCATCCGCTCGACAAAATCGAGCTTCTGGCCGAATTTGGGATTGAGATCGCGATCAGGAATGTCGCCGCCGGCCGGCACATAGACATTGTCGAGCCGCAAGCCATTGGGCAGCCGCACGCCAATGTGGCGCGCTTCGCCATTGGCCTGCCAGTCCAGCCGCCGTTCTTCGATCAACGGCACGCGGCTGACGATGGCGACGCCATGGTGCATGCGTTGGCCGTGGATGACGGTGTGGCGATAGCCGAGCCGGTGGAACAGCGCATGGGGAAAGTCATTATCGACGACTTTGGTTTCCTGCAGGCACAGAATGTCGGGCGCATGATCGCGCAGGAATTTCTCGACAATGGCGCTGCGGAAACGGACCGAATTGATGTTCCACGAGGCGATACGAAGCTGTTCAGCCATGGCCGCGATGTAGTCTCGCCCCGCGCAACTCGCCAGCCCCGGATTGGCAAAAGGAAAGGCCCTCGTTCCGGGGGCATGGAACGAGGGCCGACCTAGCGTTCGTCACGCAGGCTGGAAACGGCGACCTTCAGGCAACAGGGGGAAAATCCTGACGGGCCGTCTCCGCACTGTCGCTTTTATCGCGCCCAAGCTGTCGCCACGATGAATGAACTTGTCGGGGTTTGTTCAGCTTGGCGCGTCGCCCCGGTCAACGCCCCCGCCGCGTGGGATCGACCCAGTCGAATGCATTGCCGGCAATCGGCACCCCGAAACGCTGGTTGCTCAGCCGCACGATCGTGCGATTGTTCTGCGCATCAAGCGCCACCCAGCCGAGCAGCGTCAGCCCCCCCGGGCCGCCGCCGCCATGGGAAAACGTCAGGGTGATGCGGCCATATTCGGGATGTTTGGGGTCCCGCGCCTCAACCGACAACAGCCGGGGGTCGACGCTTGGCACGACATGGGCAAAGCGCGCCAGATCATTATCGGGGTTGATCAGCACGCCCAGCGGCGAATTGCCGATCGGCCAACGCTGTTTCTGGCGGACCGAATAATCGATAAACCACAGCGCTTTTCCATCGCCGACGATCAGGATCGGCACGCCCTTTTCATATTGAAAGCGGATGCGGCCGGGCTTTTTCAGCGTCAGCGTGCCGGTCACCACCTTGCCATTGCGATCGGTCTGCGAAAAATCCGCGACCATGCTGTCAATCCCGCGCAGATGTGCCTGCACTTTGGCGAGATCAGCATCGGGCGCGGGTGCTGCGGCGATGGCGATGGGCGCGGCAAGCGCCCCGACGCCAAGGGGCAGCGACAGGGACCAGGCAAGGGATATCTTCACGGCAGACCTTTTGGAGTGCGAGGGAAGCCAGGCCGCTAGGGCCGAGGCTTTTAACGCGCGCTGAACCGCCCCGTCAAAGCGGTCGCCCGTCTTCATCCATCAACACTTCGCGGCGACCGACATGGTCGGGGCGCGAGACGAGCCCGTCTTTTTCCATCCGCTCGATCAGGCGCGCGGCCGAATTATAGCCGATGCGCATTTGCCGCTGCAGCCATGAGGTCGAGGCCTTTTGGCTTTCCGCGACCAGTTGGCGGGCGGCACGATATTGCTGATCTTCTGCCGAATCCTCGCCATCGGGCGCGCCGTCCAGCGCGAAGCCGTCTTCGGGTTCTTCGGTGACCGAGGCGATATAATCGGGCTTGCCCTGGTCGCGCCAATGCTGGGCAACCGCCTGCACCTCGTCATCGGAAACGAACGGGCCATGGACGCGCGCAATCTGCTTGCCGCCGGGCATATAGAGCATGTCGCCCTTGCCGAGCAGCTGTTCGGCGCCCTGCTCGCCCAGGATGGTGCGCGAATCAATTTTGCTGGTGACGTGGAAGCTGATGCGCGTCGGCAGGTTGGCCTTGATCACGCCGGTGATGACGTCAACTGAGGGGCGCTGCGTCGCCATGATCAGGTGAATGCCCGCCGCGCGCGCCTTTTGCGCCAGCCGCTGGATGAGGAACTCGACATCCTTGCCCGCCGTCATCATCAGGTCGGCCAGCTCGTCGACGATGACGACGATCTGCGGCAGCGGCTGATAATCGAGCTGTTCTTCCTCATAAATGGGCTGGCCCGTGTCGGGGTGATAGCCCGTCTGGACGCGGCGCCCGAGCGGCTGGCCCTTGGCGCGGGCGGCGCGCACCTTGTCATTAAAGCTCGCCAGACTGCGGACATTGACCGAGGCGAGCATCCGGTAACGGTCTTCCATCTGCTCGACCGCCCATTTCAGCGCGCGCACCGCCTTGCCCGGCTCGGTGACGACGGGGGCGAGCAAGTGCGGAATGTCGGCATACATCGACAATTCGAGCATTTTGGGGTCGATCATGATCATGCGGCACTGATCGGGCGTCAGCCGATAGAGCAACGACAGGATCATGCAGTTCAAGCCCACCGACTTGCCCGAGCCGGTGGTGCCGGCGACGAGCAGGTGAGGCATCGGCGCCAGATCGGCGATGACGGGGTCGCCCGCGATATTCTTGCCCAGGATGATGGGGAGTTGCGCGGTCTGATCGTCAAACTGCTCGCTGGCGATCAATTCGTGCAGGCTCACCATCTCGCGCTTGGCATTGGGCAGCTCGATGCCGATCACGCTGCGGCCGGGAATGGTGGCGACGCGCGCCGAAATCGCCGACATATTACGCGCAATATCATCCGCCAGCGCGATGACGCGGCTCGCCTTCACGCCGCTTTCGGGCTCAAGCTCGTACATGGTGACGACCGGGCCAGGCCGCACCTCGGTAATCACGCCGCGCACTTTGAAATCTTCGAGCACCGATTCGAGCAGCCGGGCATTGCGCTCAAGCGCTGCCTTGTCGACCGCGCCGCCGGTCTTGGCCGGGCCTTTTTTCAGCAAATCGATGGGCGGCAGTCGGTAATTGTCGCGCAGGTCAAGGCTCGCCTGCTTGGCTTTGGGTTTGGGCGGCGCGGGCGCTATGCTGCGTTCGGCGATAACGGGGCCGGGGCGATCCTCTGGCGCGGCGACGGGGCGCGGGCGGGTCGGCGCGTCGATGCGCGGCGGGCGCGCCTCGTCTTCGGCCACCGTTTCCCGTCTGCTTTTCAGGTCGGGCAGTCGCAGCCGTTGCGGGGCTTGCCGCCAATCCACCTCGATCGCCACGGCATAGAGCGCGACGCCGCCCAGCGCCGTCACGGCCGCCAATGCCCGCGCGCCCCATAGCGACACCGATATCGATCCGGCCACCCCGAGCAAGCCGCGAAGCCCGCCTGCCACGGCAAGGCCGGCGACGCCGCCATGCCCGGCGGGCAGCGTATTGATCGCCTGCGGCATCAGCAACGCCAGCGCCGTCGCGATCAGCACCACCCCCGCCACGGCTTGCGCCACGGTGCGGCCCCAACGCTGAAACTGCACCCCGCGCCACAGCCGCGCGGCCGCCATCGGCCCCAGCACGAGCAGCAACACGACCGGCCAGCCCATCATGCCGAGCAGCACATCGGCGAGCATCGCGCCCAGCGTCCCCAGCGCATTGGCGGCGGGCCCGCCCGCGGCGGTGCTGAACGATGGATCGCCGGGATGATAGGTGGCCAGCGCCAGCGCGACCAGCGCGGTCAGCGCCAATATGGCCATCGCCGCGATCATCGCGCCGCTGCGCCGCGCGCCGGTGCGCAACGTGTCGCGCCACATGGGGCGTTGGGCGTGGCTCGCCATGGCTATGTCCCGATCCGTTCGCCGATTCACCGCGAAATGTGCACGCGATGTTCCGGTGGCAGAATCGCGCGTCCGGAGTCCCTCGTCAAGCGGCGCGATTGGCAGGGGGGCAGGGAAGCGTTAAGGCACGCCCTATGTTTACCGCTGATGTCATCATCCTGGGCGGCGGGCTGGTGGGCTCCACCCTCGCTATCGCGCTCGACGCGCACGGGCTGTCCTCGGTCGTCATCGACCCTGCCGATCCCGACACCATGCTCGCGGCGGGATTTGACGGTCGCGCCTCGGCCATTGCCGCCGGTCCGCAGCGCATGCTCGACGCAATTGGCCTGGGCGATGATTTGGCCGGCAAGGGCTGCGCAATCACCGCGATTCGGGTGAGTGACGGGCTGGAGCCCGGCGCGCTCGATTTTGAACCCGCCGCTGATGATGGCGCGCTCGGCATCATGTATGAAAACCGGCTGTTGCGGCAGCTGCTTTATCGGCGGGCGTCGGCGGCGGCGACGATCGACCTTCGCATGAAAACCCGGGCGCTGTCGGTTGAGCGCGGCGAGGCCGGGGTCACCGCGACGCTGAGCGATGGCAGCACCGTGACCGCCCCGTTGCTGATTGCCGCCGAGGGCCGAAAGTCGCCAACGCGTGAGGAAGCGGGCATCCGCATTGCGACGTGGAATTATCATCACAACGCG
>CANJKQ010000012.1 GCA_947474905.1 Pseudomonadota bacterium
CGAGGTCTGCCTCGGCACCTGAGTACTCCCACGAGCGAGCTGTCGCGCTCAACAAGTCCTCCGACACTTCCCGATGCCGCACAGCTTCGGCTGCAGCCTCCACGCCCGATAAGGACACCGCCTGATGAACCAACGCGCCCTGCCCGCGCGCCACGTGAGCGAGATACGCCCACGCCACACGCTGACTCGTCACCATCTCGCTACCTGACACCGCGTTCTCACTCGAAACACCGCTCACGACGAAACCCTCCCAGGGCTGACACAAGGGGCGGATGGTCAGTCCGCCCGATCAACAGAACAACTCGAACCTACTCCGACACACCGACAGAAAACAGCACCTGACAAGCGGAAATGTCCCCGGCGCACCCGGTGCCGGGGACAGCGGGTGCGCCGGGCGGTAAGTTCACGACGCGGCCAAAAGAGCAGACCGAAGTGTCCTGTTCGAGTGATACAAATACCGAGCAAACGTCACGGGCCACCAACGAAAGACGACCGCGACGTTCGAGAGGGAAGCTGCACATATGACCGAGCCCGAGCCATGGCGTCGAAGTAGGACGCCGGCCCCGCTCCCCCCGAGTCCCGCTGACGCCCGAGCGACCAGCAAACTGACGGACCCGGAACTGGCTGCGATCATTCGTGACAACCTCCTCCCCCGCTCGAACACAGCCGGCGACACAGCCGATTGGCGCGCGTTCTGGAATACCCTCACTTTCGATCCGCAGCTCAACGACCGTGCAAACGCAATCATCGATGTCTACGTCGAGCAAGCAGCAGCAGCGCTCGATGCCGGCGAACTCGACGACGCACAATACAAACGCGCCGGCAAGTTCCACGATCTGTGTATCCACGCTCTCGACAGGCTCGACAAGGTGGTCGACGACCCCCTTGCCTGGGCCGGTGCACGGGCAGCAGGATTCAATCCACGCTCTCGCGAGATCATCAACACGCTCGTGCAGGCCATCGCTGACCATCGAGACGACAAGGACGACGAGCGGCTGTGGGCCGTCCTGGCAGAGCTGCACCTCGACCCTCGCAACACCCGCTGATTCGAGCCTGGCCGAGTAAGCCCCTGGGCGCGTAACCCAACTGCCCCGCTTATGCGACAAACGAGCTCGGCCTCCGGTAGCCGCAGCTACCGGAGGCCGAGAAGGCGAGGTCCGCACGCCTTGTTACAGGAACGTCGAGATCGGACCCCCTTTTCCGTTGATCCACAGGCCCTGGCCAAGAAAACCTTCGACCTCGGTCGGGACGGGTTGGGTGACGAGGTAGCGCCGCGTCGACCCGTCGATGGGAAGGTGATCGACGACTGTTCTGATCTTCGCCGGCCCGACGTACCCCTTGCACGATGCAAGAAGCAGGCCCCTGTTTTGCGCCAGCGCGTCGGCATTCTTCGCAGAGATCGGCCACACACCTTCGAACCCCCCGAGCGCAGTCCTGCTCAGAGGGTTTTCGCTGTAGTCGACCCCCATGTGGTCCCGCAATAGTCGGCCGTTCACGCCGACAACAGGGTTCGGTTCCCACCCCCAGGAACCGTCCTCGTGGAAGGCTCGCGGACGAGGGAGGACCGACACTTTGTAGACGAGTCCCGCAGCGGCGATCCCACAGATTTCACTGTGTCCGACGTATCGAACACTGGTGCCCAGGTGCTTGATGTCGGCAGCGTCGAACCGGGGGATCGATGTCGTACTTCTGTTGGTGAGCAGGTTGGCCGCTGCGAGAGTCTTGATGTCGTCGCGACTAATATTCGGTGCGCTCCCGTCGGCGCGCCGGAGCAAGTCCTGGAGCGCTTCCGCTGCTTGCGGTGCGGTGTATCTCACTGTTGTCGTCCCCTCAGTCGGTGTCGACCCGCCAGAGTACACACGTCTGCGCTGTGGAGCAGACTAGTTCGGCGCGGTGTGATGGACATTGGGAGACGGACCTCGTCAGCGGCCTGTTGTGCACCAGATTCAGGGGGCGTACTTCCTCGTGCACATCGCAGGCGGACATCGATGACCGATCGCCGGTTGGTCGGGCTTCGTCAGGTGGCTGGGATCGGATGGCGGTCCTGTTCCGCGGAGTGAATCTCGTACTCCGCGGCCGTGATGATTTCTTCGACGACATCGATGGGTAGCCCTGTGCTGGTGGCCACTGCATCGATCTCATGGCCTTCGCTGGCCAACCTGAGGGTGTTGACGCACAGAACGGCCATCTCGGCCTCTGTGTGGCTGTTCAGGTGCACGTAGTGCGGGTCTGATGCCGTGTCGGCCGACGTTGGATCTTCCAGTCGGACCAACTGGATCATCAAATGTGTGGTGACCAGCAGCACCAGCGGCGGGGCGGCGGCGGCCAGGGCGGCCACGGTGAAGGTCGAGCTGTAGTCCGCCATCGACACGTGCACGATGTTGCCGGCGGTCGATGCGATCGACCCGAGGATCAGTAGGGCCCACGCGAACCAACGGTGTGAGGCGTCGACGACGAGCATGAGTGTTGCGAGGATGACCATTCCGTCGAGCACCAGTGGAAGGACCCATCCCAGTGCTGCCGGGTATCCACTGGCGGTCGCCAGCTGCCACAGCGATATTCCGCTCTTGGTGAAGGCGCTGACGCCGATCACCGCATTGCCGATTACCGCGCAACGTTTGATGTTCGTCAGATTGGTCATCGGTGTCCTTCGCTGGTGGCGATCGAGGTGTGGTCATCCGCTGGTTGCGGGCACGGTCGGTCGAAAAGGTCGAGGCTGGGCGGGTTCGACAGTCGATAGATCGACCACAGAGCGGTGAACGCGATACCCCCGCCGATCACTATCTGAGCCGCGGTGTAGTCACCGTTGTTTGCAATGACGAGTGCATTCCACGCTGTATGGGCCAGAACGAGTCCCGTGAGACTGCGGAGTCGATAATAGATGTAGACGGCCACAGCGCCCCATACGAGTGCCGACAGCGCCTGCCCTGTTCCCTGGTACAGATGGATGGAAGCTCGAAACAGGGCTGAGCTCGCGATGACGATGCCGAGCATCCACGGCCGGACGCGCCAGACCAGTCCGACGACCCCAAAGAGCAACAAGACCGGAAGCGCACTGAAGAACGGTTCCTCAGCCGAGCCGGCGACGAGAAGGTGCGCACTGCGCCACCATTGCCCAGCGTTGCTGTAGTCGCTTGTGCGCGAGATGTTTTCGGCATCTTCAGGGGACAGTAATGTAGACATTGCCAGGCCGGTGGTGAACAATCCGGCACTGATCAGGGTCCGTGTGCGCCACGTTCCAGGGATGCTGTTCGGTTCGGTCTCGTTCGGTTCGATGAATCGGCGCACCGCCGCGACGAGAGCGAGGCCGGCAACTGCGGCGAAGAAGAGAAGCAGGAAGCCAGTTCGAGCGCCGGGCATTGTCGGTGGGGTCGACTCTGTGATGACCTCGGATTCGGCACCTATAAGCATCTGGACCGAGGCTATTGCCTCAAATGGCCAATACACGACCATGTAAATGGCCGCGAGCGCTAATGGAGCGGCGGCCATGTACAGGCCCAGGTCTCGGATAGTGTTGCGATTCAACGTGGTTCACTCTTTCTGTGACTCGGCTCGACTCGTCTCGGGGCCACACGGACGGACAAGGGTGCGGATCTGAGCAATTGGGGGCGTCGGGCGGGCCAGGCTCAGTTGTCGAGCAAGCCTGCACCGCGGGCGATAGTGGGTAGGTCGATCGGTGGTGCCCACGCGGCCCACACGCGGGTTCGGCCGAGCTCGACGACGCGATCGTCCGGATAGAGCCGCCACGGCCCGACGCGGTCGAGCAGCTCCCCGACGAGGACGTCGGCGTGAAATCGAGTGGGAACGGTGACGAAGTCATCGAGCGGTCCACGCTTGTGTAGTGCTGCGACAGGGCGGGGGGCACCTCTGGCAATCGCCGCCTGCCGTAAGTCAGGAGATCCATGGGGGCGGAGGATCGCCACGACATGGGGGTCCATCCATCGTCGCTCTCGCCATTCCTTACGGACACCGCGGCCCCGGGGAAGATCGAGCCCGGTCAGGACAGTTCGCGCATTCGCGAGGGTCTGCTGTTCAACTCGTCGGATCTCAGGAAGGGGAAATTGAAGTTGCTGCAACCGGCGAACGGGAATGGCCGCTCGAGCGCGAGGTGAGCCCTTCAGCCAACGCTGAACGGTACGGCGAGTAACCCCGAATGCTGCTGCGACATAGTCGATATCGACACCACCGTTGACCGATGGTCCGTAACACGCGGTGAACGCGACCTCGAGCTGTCGTTTGGTCCACCGGGGCCGCTTCGGGTTCACGTCGCACTAATTGAGAGGACCGAGAAAGAAGCCGTATCCCATTTTGGCCTGCACAACCGTGCCGACGAGGATCAGACCCACCACCGCACCAAC
The DNA here is from genome assembly GCA_947474905.1 of Pseudomonadota bacterium. The sequence continues at coordinate 4,359 of CANJKQ010000012.1, forward strand.
GACCCGGGTCTTCCACTGCTGAGACTTGGTCTCGAACATGTTTTCCTGATCCCTCCTGCAGAAGCGCTGCTGTTCGTGATTTCACCGATACCGTAGCGGTCGCACCGGACACTCCGAACACCCGAACTCGCCGACTCGTACGGTCAGACCGGGTCGACGGAGATGTTGTCGATGCTCTCAAAGGTCCATCCGTCGACGTATCGATCGCTGGCGTATCCGCTGAGCCACTTCGAGAGCCCTTTGTCGCCGCCGCGTTCGTACGCCGACCACATCGACTCGACGTCGGACGGCGACATACCACTCTGATCCGGAGGGATTTGGATGGAACGATTGCGAATGTAGAACCCTCCCCCGCCTGCGACACCTTGCCGACCCTTGATCTGCACGCGTGCACCATATTTGGCGATCGACTTGCCCTGTTTACTCTCTCGAACAGCTTTGATGGCGGTGCGCCGGCCCTGTTGCGTCGTCGCTGCTTGCCGCGACTTCGTGGTGAGCTTGCTCAGGGTCTCTGCTTTCGGCTTCGAGATCCGCTGGCGTCCCTCGGCGGCGACCCACCGTTCCACCGTACGACGCGAGACCCCGAGATCGCGCGCAGCTGCGGCAGTGTTCACTCCGCCCCGAGTGCCCGGGCCGTACGCGGCGAGGAGCATCCCGCGCATGTCGGGGGCGGTGCCGGCCTTTCCGGAGACATCGGCACCGCGCCGACCCGTCAGGCCCTGGAACAGTGAGCTGCGTCGGCGTTCGTCTGCTTCCAGGTTCTCTTTGAAGCCAGCATGTTTGCGACCGGCCATCGGCTATTCCCCCTTACCTGTCGTGGCATCCCAGTTCATCGTCAACGCTTCCTTGCCCTTGTAGCGGCCACCGACGAGGAACTCGAGGTGATCTTCGAGTCGAGCGGAGCCCTCCCACTTGTACTGGCCGAACCCGCGACCGAGCTGCTTGTCTTCGCCGGGCCAGGACGCGATCGGATCCGGGTCGTTGCTGGTGTAGAGCACCGTGTCGTTCGTGATGGCCACCGGCCACCGGTCGGAGACGGTGCCGATCTTGACAATGCGGCGAGTGATGTTCGCCCGCGCTTTGGCGATGATGTGATGGCGTCGCTCAGGCGAGAAACCGGCTCGGCCGGTCATGTGGACCGAGGACCCCATCTGTCCGATCGTGCGGGTGTAGACGCCCTTGAGCAGATCCCTGGCCAACTGAGCGTCGACGTCATCGACGTCCAAAGCTGTTCGTGCGTCACGGATTCGCTCGTACCACGGATCGAGTACTCGGCCATGTTCGTTCCACACGTAGGCCTCGACGGGTTCGAGCTCGTAGCCGAGTTCTCCGGCGACCTGCAGGCTAGGTGTGGTCACCCACAGCAGCCCCGGACGGCCGCCGAGAGGCATTAACGGATGGGGGATGCGCCAGTCCCCTGCCTCGGGAACCTCCACCCGCCAATAGCCCGGCAGCTTCTTGTCGAACGCTCGCCCGTCCGGATGATGAGTGGCCGATCCGATCGGCATCTCCAAGCCAGCGATTCCCGCAGCGTGCGAGCCGCCACGGTCGTACGCGTGCACGTAGGTCATCGATGTCTCGTCGCTGGTCGGCTTCCTGGACCACGCGTAATCGTCCTCGAGAGAGCTGATGGTGGCCGGGCCGACGGGGGTCTGTGCCCCGAACATCCGCTCGCGGTCCTTGAATCGAGTCGAGATCATCAGGTCGAAACCTGTGGACTGCGGGGTGATTACCCACGGCATCTTCAGCGCACTGGCGAACAGCGACAGTCGACGCGCGAGTGTGCTCGGTGACGGTCTGTCTCCGAGAATGGGGATATCGCGCGGATCGGCGTTCATGCCGGCAGCCAGAACAACCCACACACCGCGGTGCTCGCCCTGGGTTCGCCACACCCGGGTCCATGCGCCGAGCCGGTCACCGGGCTTACCCAAGGTCCAGCCATCGGCGATCGCATCGGTGACGAACGCCGTGCCAGCAGTGGCCTCGCCGACGTCTTTGCGTCGCTGTGACGGATCGTCGCTCAGCGTGCTCATATCCACCCCGAACTTCTCGGTCATCGCCGCGGTCACCCAGATCTGCCCGGGTTCGGTCTGCCACGACGAGGTCTGAGTGCCCAGACGCAGTTCCTGCACCAGCTCTGCCACGTGTCCGACGTGAAACATATTCTGTGGCAAATCGATCCGACTGCCATCGGGCATCCAAATACCGTCGACGTCGAGGACGGCGGCAGGGGCGGCGAACGGGTTGACCGCGGTCTTCGCGGGAGCTGAACGCCGAGGCTGGGTGGTCTCAAGCGGCGCACTGGGTTGCTCGACTGCAGCAGTACTCGACTCGGCGGCCTCGGAAGCCGCTCGACGAGCAGGTTCGGTCGATGGCCGCGGGCCAACAGCGGGCGCAGGCGGCTTCGCTGCGGCTGCGATATCGGCAACCAGTGCAGCGCGGGAAGCTGCTGTGCTTCCGAACCAGCACTGGGCGTGCAGCACGTGGCCATCGAAGCGAAGGCCCGAGCCCACGCCGCACTTCACGCACGGGACGCTCGGTGAAATATGTTCTGCGACAGCGATATGACCCTCGGCGTCGGGGTAGCTTCCCACTGGAATGTCCTCCTGTTCGGAGTTGTCAGACGTAGCTTCGGCGTCGTCGGCACGAGAGCTGTCCGTCGTCGATGAGGTGTCGCTGTTCGATACCGAGAACAACGTCGCAAGATCAGCCACTGCGGAGGTCGAACCCGGAATGTCGCTCGGTGTCGAACCGTCAGGTGAATCGTCGGGTCCACCATCAGCGTCGAAGATGCCGATCTGGCCGTCGTCGGGACCATCGCCGAGGATCGCCCACAGACGTAGCGCTGTCATCCGCTGCCGACGTTCCTCGCAATGAATGGTGCGTTGGACGGTGTAACGGGGCGTCTTGCCTGCGCGTTCCTCTGCAATGAGAACACCCTCGTCGTAGAGGGCCCGCAGCGCCGTGCCTCGATCGATCTGAGGAGCATCGGACATCGTCGACGCCGCGGCCTTCAGAACCTGTTCGAGTGCAGTCGATTCGATCAACAGCTGCGCTTCGCCGTCGCGTGGCCCGGGGTCGGTGAGCACGTACCCCAACCGAATCCCGCGGGCGTCTTCGCGGTACTTCTTGATCTCCTGATAGTCCGAGACCAACGTCCGCCGCCACCCCAAACGGCCGGCCAGCGGGCGGTCGGGTGCTTCGCCGGTCCGCACGTCGTCGACATAGGCCAAGCCGGTACGGAGAGCGTGCGCAAGGAGCTCGCGCACCCGAGCTCCGGTACGTGATGGAAGATCAGGATCGGCCGCAGCGACGACCGCGTCGTGCAACCCGCCGTCGACGACGTCGAGAACCTGCTCGACTTCATCGGCATCGAGTGCGCCGACGTCGAGTAAGAAGGCCGTGAACGCCTGCCACCCTGCCCACACGGCACCGACAGCTTCGGCCTGGCGCACGGTCTCACCCTGCTCACGCAGGCCCTCGGCGTAGTGCGCACCCTCGTTGAAGACCTTGTCCCGCAGCTCCTCGAGACGGGGGCACAACCACTGCAGGAACGAGGCCATCAGCAGGGCGCGTCCATGTCGTGACTGCTCACTGTCGAGTCGAATCAGCTCGTCGAGTTCGATCTCGTCGGACTGCAACGGCACCACCAACATGCGCTGCGCACCGGATCCCGGTCGAGGCATGACCTCCGAGGTCACCATCGCGGACGAGCGAGGGGCGGTGCCGTCGAGGATGCTCAATCCATCGCGACTGGAACGGCTCCGCTGTTCGCCGTTGTGGACCATGCGCGCGAACTCCTCGAGCGCTTTCTGTGCAGCTCCCCAGTCTCGTGTGGGCGCGACGTCGTCGGCCCAGTACAGCGCATCTTTCGACGAATTCAGTTTGATCCGAAGCGCATTGAGGGTGTCACCGTTTCCGGACATCGACGATGCCGGCCGCCGGCGATCCCAGAGCTCACCGAAGTGATGCATCGCGATCGAGGCAATCGAGGTCTTGTAGGACCCAGGCGAACCGATGAGCGACAGGACCCATGGGTTCGGCCCCAAAGCCGCACGAAAGACGTGCCCGAGCAACGGTGCAGCGATTCGCACCGGCAGGCGCGTCAGCATCGATCCCGAATCGACCATGAAGGCATCACGCAATCTAGGTGCATCGGCGATCGGGCACGGCAGGTCGTAACGCGAGAGCGGCCCACTGAGTAGAACCGGTGCAACACGGGCACCGGCAGCACTGATAGCGCCACCTGCGTGCACGTAGAACCACTCGTCGTTTCGGTCCTTACGCCAACCGGTGGAACGGAATCGGACCGTCCGGGCAATCGTCACCCCGCCGGCTACTTTCAGGGCGTCGCGAAGTTTGGCGATCCCAGAGGGTTTGGAGTCGTACGTCGGCGGACCGGGAAGAGAATCCACCCACGTGCAGTCCCGATAGTCCTGTGCGTCCACCCTCATGCGCATGAACTCGCCCGTATCAGGATGGGTGTAGCCGATGACGACAGCGGAAAGCTGTTCGGGCGACGGCGGATTGGCTTCCCGTTGCCCGGCGATGTCTTCGCGTCCGAGCAGCGTCGGCGCGTCGACGTCGAGGCCGTCGTCCTGCGACTCGAGGTATTCCATCTCCACGATCCGAGCATCGATGCTGAGCACCATTTTGGCGGTCTGCTCGCCATCTCGGTTGGTGACGATTTCGACGAGGCTTCCTTCGACAACCCGATACGTCGGTGCCGATATCTGAGCGCCGCGAGTGGCCGCCCCGACAACGTGCAGTTGCGGTCCTTCGGAGAGCGGAGGGCTCGATTCATCGGCATCGGAATCTACGTGACCGGATCCAGTCGACGGTGGCGTCGCCTCCTGTTCGTCCTCGTCGTGCAGCAGCGGTGGAATCGGAGTGCGGGAAATATCGTGTGCGGCACGTGCAGCAGTGCGGGCTGTGCGCCACACTGCGGTAGCGGCGTCGACCGCCTCTTGCGACCATTTCGTGCCTTCGGCGGCAGCGAAACTACGCACCGCATCGACGGCTTCGCTCAACGGCTCGAACAGGCGCTCCGCCTCGACGGCCCACCGCTGAGCAAGGCGCAACTCGTCGGCGCACTCATCCTGGTGACCCGATACCCGCCCACGTTCGGCACGCGCGGACGCTTCCTGCGCCGCCTTCTCGACCTCGGCGGCCTTGCCGCGAAGCTTGGCCAGAGCAGCATGTGCCGCAACCTCACCGACATGGACGGGGATCAAACCGTTCCATGCATC
>CANJKQ010000013.1 GCA_947474905.1 Pseudomonadota bacterium
GACCCGAATGCACCCGGGTCAGGCCGCGACCGTGACGTTCGATACCTATCCGGGGCTGAAGCTGAAAGGCCATGTCATGAGCATCGGTGCCGGCACGGGCAGCGAGTTTTCGGCGCTGCCGGCGCAGAATGCGACCGGCAACTGGGTAAAGGTGACGCAGCGCGTGCCGGTGCGCATCGCGATTGACGAGCCGAGCGCGCGACCGCTGATCGCGGGCATGTCGGCCAATGTTCGCGTGGATTTGTCGGGCAATGGCAACCACCGCTGATCGCCTGCCGGTCCGGCGAGCGCCAGCTCCCCCCGCCCCTGCCCCCGCCCCTGGCAAGGCGGCGCTGGAGGTGCGCGCCGGCTATAACTGGTTGCTGACCATCGGCGTCATGGCAGCGACGATCATGCAAATCCTCGATTCGACCATTGCCAATGTCGCGCTGCCCCATATGCAAAGCGCGCTGGGCGCGACGGCGGACACGGTAAATTGGGTGCTGACGAGCTATATCGTCGCCTCGGCCATCGCCATTCCGGTGACGGGCTGGCTTTCTGACAGCTTCGGCTCGCGCAACCTGTTCCTTACCTCGGTCGCGGGGTTCGTGCTTGCCTCGATGTTGTGCGGCGCCGCGCAAAGCCTGCCCGCAATGGTGGGATTCCGCGTGCTGCAAGGCATCTTCGCCGCGTTCATGAACCCGCTCAGCCAGACCGTGATGCTCGACATCAACCCGCCCGAACGCCAGCCGCGTGCCATGTCGATCTGGGGCATGGGCATCATGGTCGGGCCGATCATGGGGCCGCTGATCGGCGGCTGGCTGACCGACAATTACAATTGGCGCTGGGTATTCTACGTCAATCTGCCCATCGGCATCATCTGCTTTGCGATCCTGTGGGCGCTGCTGCCGAGCCGCCCGATCCGCAAGCGGCGGCTCGATACGTTCGGCTTCGCCATGCTGGCGATTGCCCTGGCGAGCTTTCAGGTCATGCTCGATCGCGGCGAGACCAAGGACTGGTTTGACAGCTGGGAAATCCGCATCGAGGCGATGCTGGCGATCAGCTGCGGCTGGATGTTCGTCGTCCATTTGCTCACCGCGCGCGCGCCGATGTTTGATCGCGTCCTGATCACCAACCGCAACCTGTTGACAGGGCTCGGCTTCATGCTGCTGATCGGCGTGCTGATGTTCGCGACGATGGCGCTGCTGCCGCCGATGCTGCAGCGGCTGTTCGGTTATCCCGTGCTCGATACCGGCATGTTGTTGATGCCGCGCGGGGTGGGCGTGCTGATCAGCATGGCAATTGCGGGCCAGGCGATCCAGCGCGGCGTCGATGCGCGCTGGCTGGTGGGCACGGGGCTGACGATCGCGGCGTTTTCGCTCTGGGAAATGACCCGCTGGACGCTGGTGATGGGCACGGGGTCGATCGTTATCCCCGGCCTCATCCAGGGGCTGGGCATGGGGCTGGTGTTCATCCCGTTGAACCTGCTCGCGTTCAGCACCTTGCCGCCGCAATATCGCACAGAAGGCGCCAGCCTGATGAACCTGTTCCGCAGCATCGGCGCGTCGGTTGGCATTTCGATCGTGTCGGTGCTGCTCGCCCAGAATGTTCAGTCGCTCCACCAGGATATTGGCGGCCATGTAAAGGGCTTTGGCGTCAATTCGATTGATCCCGCCATTGTCGGCGCATTTGGTACGACGGGCCAGGGCGTGATGGCGCTGATCGATGCCGAAGTGAACCGCCAGGCGGCGATGATCGCCTATCTTGACGATTTCAAGCTAATGCTGGTGATGACGATCGTGGCGCTGCCGCTCGTCCTGTTGTTGCGCCGCCAGGCAAGGCCAGTGGCGGGCGCGAAGGACGATACGCCGCACGTGGCGTTTGATTAGGCCGATCTCACTGAGCAGACTGGATCAATTCCACATTGCCCTCAAGGCCTGCGGCTGCTGCAGACGCAAACAACCCCTATCGGCAGTCAATAAGACGAGACCTTCAGACTGCGCCAGCGCCAGATACAGGCAATCATAAAGCGAATGGGGCAACTGATAGGATAACGGCAGCGCCATCGGCATCAGCGACATGGATGAGACAAAGCGATCGACGATCTGCGGAAGCGCCGCGATGCCGGCTTCGGCGGCCGATTGGTCAAATTGCTCCGCCTGCACCTTTTTCCAGAGCGCATGGGCAGTTTCGAGGACCATCCAATCCGGCGCAATCACGCTGCCCGCATAGGCGACACGGCGAACGGCGGCATCGCTATCCTGTTCTTCACTGACAATTTTAACCGCGACACTGGCGTCGAGGACGATAGCCGTCACTCTATCGGCTCATCGCTGCCGCCATAACCTCGGTCGCGCATTTCGCGGATGATCTGCGTGCTGTCGAGGGCGGCTGCGGCGGCGGGCGTATTGGCGCGAAGCTGCTCGGACAGCGCAATCAACGCGTCGCCCCGCAGCTGCCGTCGCGACCGCATGGCCATAAGGACATGACGTAACTCCGCCTCAAGCGAGCGACCATTATCCGCTGCCTGCCGTCGGTAGTCCTCGATCAACGCATCGTCGAGATTGCGGATAAGCACCTGGCCCATGACCGAAATGATAGCATTATGCTATCACCCCCTCAAGCCGCCTTCTGCAAATGCCGCCGCCCGAGCAGCTCTGCGATCTGAACCGCGTTCAACGCAGCGCCCTTGCGCAGATTGTCGCTCACCACCCAGATCACCAGGCCGTTATCGACCGTCGGGTCTTCGCGCACGCGACTGACATAGGTGGCATACTCGCCGACGCATTCGACCGGCGTGACATAGCCGCCATCCTCGCGCTTATCGACCAGCATCACGCCCGGCGCCTCGCGCAGGATCGATTGCGCCTGCTTGGCCGAAATCTCGTTCTCGAACTCGATCGAGATTGCCTCCGAGTGCCCGACGAACACCGGCACGCGCACGCAAGTGGCGACGACCTTTATCTTGGGGTCGAGGATCTTCTTGGTCTCGACGACCATCTTCCACTCTTCCTTGGTGAAGCCGTCATCAAGGAACTTGTCGATATGCGGGATGACGTTGAAGGCGATCTGCTTGGTGAATTTGTGCGGCTCTGCCGTATCGCCGACAAAGATGTTGCGGCTCTGTTCGAACAGCTCGTCCATCCCCTGCTTGCCCGCGCCCGACACCGATTGATAGGTCGAGACGACGACGCGCTTGATCGTTGCCGCGTCGTGCAGCGGCTTCAGTGCCACGACCATTTGCGCGGTCGAGCAATTGGGGTTGGCGATGATGTTCTTGGCGCGATAGCCCGCAATCGCACCCGGGTTCACCTCAGGGACGATCAGCGGCACGTCGGGGTCCATACGGTAGAACGAGGAATTGTCGATCACCGTGCAGCCGGCGGCGGCGAAGCGCGGCGCGTGGATTGCGGTCGCCTCGCTGCCGATCGCGAACAGCGCGATATCCCAACCCTTTGGATCGAAATGCTCGATATTCTGGACCTTGAGCATCCGGCCCGTCTCGCCGAACTCGATCTCGTCGCCCTGGCTGCGCGATGAGGCGACGGCGGCGATATCGGCGAGCGGAAATTCTCGCTCTGCCAAAATGTTCAGCATTTCGCGGCCGACCTTGCCGGTGGCACCCGCGACGACGACCCGATAGGCCATGGTCAACTCCTTTGGTTCAGGAGTTGCACATAGGCGGCGCGCGCCGATTGTCCAGCGCGCGGTCGGCGCGATGGGGCGCCGACCCTAGGCCGACGCAGTCCCCGCTCCCTCACGGCGCAAAAAGGGCTGCCATTTCAAATAGGCCAGGCTCCGCCACAGCCACTCCATCGGCCCGTTGACAAAGAAGCGCACCCACAAATTGGCGAGCAGCAGAAGACCGACATACATGACGATCGCGATCAGCGCCAAATCGGCCCAGCCATAGCCGCCCCAGCGATTGAGCGCATAGGGCGCGAAAAGCAGGTGCAGGCTGATCAGCTGTTGCAGGAAATAGAGCGAGAAGGCCGTCCGCCCCGCCGCCGCCTTCATCAGCAAATTGATGAGCGACACATGCCCGAGCCCCATAGCCAGGCGGGCAAATTCGCTCGTCATCCATATGGTCTTGGGGATGGGAGAGAAGCTCAGCATCTCGGTTACCCCAATCCACCTTGCAGCCAGGCCAAAGCCATAGGCAAGGATCAGCGTTATGGCATAGAATAGCGCGCTGCGCTGGCCCTGAATGACGCCCCACTTCCAAAGCACAATGCCGATCAGCATCGCGCAAAATGCCTCGACAACGGTCAAGATGAAAAAGCCACTGCCCCACAGATATTTAAGCCAGTCGTTCCAATAGAGCTTGGCATAATCGAGATAGCCGCCGCGATGCGCCTTGGCCTCAGCCGCGATCTCTTGCCGGGTTTCACGGGACAGCTTGCGTTCGTCGAGAAGCTTTTGCCAGTCGGCCAGGGCCTTCTGGTCCACCGCCGACAGGGGCTGATGCGTTGCCTGATGGTGATGCGCGGCCTCCACCCGTGCGGAAAGCGCGGCGCGGTCGGCATATTGCAGCCCGCCGCCAATCAGGGTGAGCAACGCGAACCCGCAGCCCAGGGCGACCAACCCGCGCGGCTTCATCCGCCGGAACGGGAACAGGAACAGCGCGGCAATGGCATAGATCGACAGAATGTCGCCCACCCAGAGCACGACAAAAATATCGAACAGGCCGAACATCAGCAGCCAGATATTGCGGCGCAGATGGAGGTCAGCGATCGCCACCGGCCCGTCGGGTTCCATCGCGCGCGCGGCGAGCACCATCATCCCGGCGCCGAACAGGAATTCCAGCATGCAGCGCTGGGTGCCTTCCAACGCCAGCTGGATGGCAACCCACGCATTCTGGTCAGCGACGGTCCAGCCGATCGCGCGAACATCGCCAAAAGCTAACGGGGCCGACACCGCCTCAATGGGGACATTCATGAAATATATGCCGAGAATGGCGAGCCCGCGCAGGATATCGAGCACGTCGATCCGCGCGCGCCCAGCCACGGGCGAAAATTTCAAAGCCTGCTCCACTGCCCTCTCCCCCCAAGAGCCGATCGACCGCGCGCCAATCTAGCCCATCGGATCAGCCGTGCAACCGCAACGATCTATTTCGCGGCCGGCCGGTTCTTCACATGCCGATCCATGAAGTCCATGATCGTCGTCCAGAGATGGACGCTGATCCCCGGCCCGCCGACGCGGTGCGTCTGACCGGGATAGAACATCATTTCAAAAGGATGCGCCGATCCCTGCAGCTTGGCGGCAAGCTGCGTCGAATTGTCGAACACCACATTGTCGTCCGACATGCCATGGATCAGCAGCAGCGGGTCGCGAATGTCGGTCGCCTTGGGCAGCGCGTCCGATGCTTGGTAAACGCCGCCCGGTTCCTGCGGCTGGCCAAGATAGCGTTCGGTATAGGCGGTGTCGTAAAGTTCCCATCGCGTTACCGGCGCGCCCGCCACACCGGCGGCGTAAACGCCGGGGTTCGCCTCCAGCATCTTCAGCGTCATATAGCCGCCATAGGACCAGCCGAAAATGCCGATGCGCCCGCCATCGACATAGGGTTGTTGCTTCAGCCAGTTGGCACCGGCCAGTTGATCGGCGACCTCCACCGTGCCCATGGCGCGGTAAAGATGGTCCTCAAACGCCTTGCCGCGATTGTCCGCGCCGCGATTGTCGAGCTGGAAATAAATATAGCCGCGCGACACGATATATTGCGCCAATGCCCCGTTCCACGCGCGCGAGACGGTCTGTACGTGCGGGCCACCATAATGTTGAAAGAACACCGGATATTTCTTGCCGGGAGCAAGCGGCGGCGTGATCATTTCCCAATGGAGCAGCGTGCCGTCTTCAGCCTTGATTGTGCCGAAGCGTCGCTCGCGATGCTGGGCAAGATAGGGCGCATAGGGGTGGCCAGCCGTAATGGCATTTTCGCTGATCCACTCGATCCGCTTGCCGTCCGCATCCGCCAGATAGAGCTGCGGCGGTTGATTGGGGTTTGACCGGCTCACAATGGCGTGCGTTGCCTGCGCATCCATCGAGGCGCCGTTCCACCAGCCCGTTTCCGTTAGGCGGACGGGCTCGCCAGGGTGCGCGAGATCGAGCGCGTAAAGATGCTGCTCGAGCACGCCGTCCTTATTACCCAGGAAATAAAGCTTTACCTTGGTCTGATCGACCCCGACCAGCGAGCCCACTTCCCAATCGCCATGCGTCAATTGCGTCCATTGCGCGTTGGCAAAGCGATAAAGATGGCCATGGCCGTCGCGTTCCGACCACCAGATGACGCTGCCATCGGCCAGCCAGCGATAGGAATCGCTAAGATTAATCCAGCTCCGCTCGCCCGATTTCTCGCTGAACAACAGGTGCGACTTGCCCGTGTCAGGATCGACGCTGAGCACGTCGAGCGTCTTTTGGTCGCGCGTCAAGCGCTGCACGATCAAGGCCTTGCCGTCAGGCGTCCAGTTGACGCGGGCAAGGTAAATGTCGGGGTTCGTCCCCAGATCGACCTTGACCGGCGCACCGCCAGCGGGGCGGACGATGTAGAGCTCAACCAGCGCGTTGGGCGTGCCTGCTGCGGGATAGCGTTGATCAAAAACCTTGGTCCCATTGGCACCGATCGCTGCCCGCGTGACGACGCCGACCGGCGCCTCATCAAAGCGTTCGACCGCGATCGCCCTGTCGTCGGGCGCCCACCAATGGCCAGTAAAACGGGCCAATTCCTCCTGCGCGACAAACTCGGCCTCACCCCAATGGACCGTGCCGCCGCCCGCAGGCGTCACCGCAACGGCACCACCGCCGGTGGCGGGCTGAACCATCAGCGTCTGACCGCGCACGAAGCTGATATAGCCGCCTTTGGGCGACCAAGTGGGATTGAGCGCGCCACCCGCGCCCTCTGCCAGCCGGGTGACGCTGCCGTCGAGCCGCGCCAGATATAATTCGCCATCGACCGGGACCAGCAGCGCCTTGCCATCGGGCGCCCAGCTATAAGAAACAATGCCCTTTTGCCCGCCGATGCGCGCCCGTTCGCGTTGCATCTTTTCGGCTTCGGACAATTCGCCCCCGCCAAGCTTGCGCGAATCAACCAGCATCCATTCGCGGCCCGTGCGGGTGTCGCGCGCCCATAAATCATTGCGGTCGCGTTCGTCTTCACGGGCACGCAGCGACGTCAACAGCGTGCCATCGGGCGACAATTGCAGGGCGTGCGGCGTGGTGCCATTGAGATCGGGGCTGCCAAAGACTCGCTCGAGCGTCAGCGGCTTTGCAGGCGGTGCATCAGCGGCCATGGCGACTTGACCGGCCCCGAATGTCACTAGTGTCAGGCCCCAGCCGATCAATTTGGTAACAGCGCGCACGCATCCCCCTTTTTCTGCCTTTCTGGCTCTGGTTGTCGACGCGCTTTATTACGGCCTCTCGCCCGCGCGTAAAGCGCCGATGGCTTGACGAGCGCCAGCCCGGCCCGGCAAGGCACTGGCATGGCCCCTGCCCTGCACCCCCGTGACCGCTTGCCGCTGGCCTTGGCCTTGCTGATCGGTCTGATCGGCCTGGTGCTGACGCTCGCCGCGTTCTGGCCCGGCATCATGACGTGGGATTCGGTCCGCCAATATGATCAGGCACTGTCGGGCAAATTCGACGATTGGCACCCCCCGGCGATGGAGGGCTTGTGGCGGGTGTTGATCCCCATCCGCCAGGGGCCGGCGCCGATGTTTCTGCTCCAGGTGGGGCTATACTGGGCTGGCGTTGCCGCGCTCGCGGCACGAGCCTGGCGCACCGAGCGGCGCTGGTTGTGCGTGGCGATTACGGCGCTGGCCGTGATGCCGGGGTCGCTGGCGATCATGGGGGCGGTGGTCAAAGACTGTCTGATGACTGGCGCGATCATGGCGGCGTGCGGGATCTGGTGGTGGGCCGACGGCGCGCGCGACCGACATCTTGGTTGGCGATTGCTGGGGATCGCGCTGCTGGTGGCGGCCTCGACGCTGCGCTTCAACGCCTTTCTGGCGACCGTGCCGCTGGGCGTCGCGCTGCTGCCGGCGGCGTGGCGGGCAACAGGGGCGCGACTGGCGGGCGTAACGTTGGCAATCACCGTGATGATGGCAGCAGCACTGCCCGTCGCCAACAAGGTGCTGCGCGCTGAAAAGAGCGGGGTTGAGCTGTCGCTCGTCATTTTCGATCTGGGCGGCATCACTTATTACGGCGGCACCAATGCTTTCCCGCCGCTCGACGCGGTCAAGGCGCCCGTCGCCGCCAATCGCCGCTGCTACACGCCCGTCAAGTGGGACAGTTATAGCTGGTGGGTCGATCCGCTTTGCCCAATGGAATTTTACGGCATTCAGGACTGGTTTGCCGAGAACAAGGTCAATCCGGAACTTTACTGGCTGCGCGCGATCGCGGCGCATCCGCTCGCCTATGCCCGGCATCGCTGGGGCCATTTCAACGTCATGACCCGGTTTCTCGTCCATGATGAAGTGGAGGTTGCCGGCCAGGTGCCCGACGCGCCCAATCCCTGGCATTATCAGGTCAGCGACAATGCGGCCCGGCGGCTCGTCAATGGCTATGCCGCCGCCTGCTCCCATACACCCATTGAGTGGCCGATCATGTGGATCGGGCTGGCGGCAGGCGCGCTGGCGGTGGGTACAGCGCTGCCCAGTGCACGGTTGATCGTGCCGCTGGCGCTGTCATCGGGGTTGTACGGGCTGGGCTATGCCGCAGTCAGCGTCGCGTCCGAATTGCGCTATCATTTGTGGACGATGCTGGGCGCAGGATTGGCAAGCGCGCTGGTCGCTGCCGATGTCGCGAGCGGGGCGCGGCTGTCGGGCAATCGCTGGCTGATGGCCTATAGTCCCGTCGCGATCATCACATTGCTCGCCATCTTGTGGCGATTGCTACCCGCCTGACACGAAAAGGGCGCCGGAAATCCCGACGCCCCATCGTCATTGTTGTGCGGAAGCGCGCTTCAGGCGGCGTCTTCCTGCGGCCGGTTGTCACGACGCTCGGCAATGCGCGCCGACTTGCCGCGGCGACCGCGCAGATAATAGAGCTTGGCGCGACGGACGACGCCCTTGCGCACCACCTCGATCGAATCGATGTTGGGCGAATAAAGCGGGAAAACGCGCTCGACGCCTTCGCCGAACGAAATCTTGCGCACCGTGAAGTTGCTGCCCATGCCCTTGTTTGAGCGGGCGATGCAGACGCCTTCGTAATTCTGGACGCGGGTGCGGTCGCCTTCGACCACTTTCACGCCGACCTTCAGCGTGTCGCCGGGGCGGAAATCAGGGATCTTCTTGGCGGCCAGGAACTTGGCGATGTTCTCAGCCTCGATTTGCTGGATTAGGTTCACGACTATTTTTCCTTCGTCTCGTCGCCGCGCGCCAGAGGGAGGGGGGCCCGAGCGCCCGAATAGCGCTCCCACAGGTCCGGCCTCCTTAGCCGTGTCTCGGTCTCGGCCATGTACTTGCGCCAGGCCGCGATCCTCGCATGATCCCCCGATCGCAGCACTTCGGGGATCGTGCGCCCTTCCC